>NZ_RRZJ01000015.1:0-122603 GCF_004368175.1 Pseudomonas sp. CH235 | reverse complement strand
TGAAATACAAAAAATGCAATTGGATAAAGATCATTTTTTAGAGGTTGCAAAAACTATTGCCTCCATTGTGCCAAAACGGCAGTGACCAGTTTCAGTACTTATAGCTTTTTTCTCGTTATTGAGTTAATGAGGTGCGAAGTATCTTAGGGGGTCAATCAAGATCTAGTTATGCAGCCATAAAGCCGATGATCCTTATTGTTTTTTCCACGCCCTTCCGCCCGGGCCTAAATACTATGAATGGTTAGCAAAGGGGCGTAAGCGGACGAAGTGAGACGTCTTTGGCCGATTGCTGTCGCTCATAGATGACCACTTCCGGCCTCACCACCGGAGGCAGGCTCAGCGCCGCTACTGCAACCTTTATGTTCACCCCGCTTCCGTGGTTGCGAGAAAAGGGGACAGATCTATTTTCTAAAAATAGATCAGTCCCTATTTTGGAGAAACAGTAATGGCCGCCAGTTTTGCGACACAAGCAACTGCTCAGGAGATTAAGCCGGGCGAGTTCATGTGCCCTATACCGGTGGCTGTGAATGATCGAGTTGCTACTCGTGAGGCGATTATCAAACGGGTTCGGGATTTGAAGGTCACGTTTGTCGAGCGCTCGTCCTGGAAAGCGTTGGATGGCAAGAAGGACATGGTCAAGGATTGGGACTACACCATGATCGCTTTGCACCACGCGGGCCGCAGCCATAGCTGCACTCCCGGTGCAGAGCAGATGCAAGAAATCCAGAAAGGACACCTGAGCCAGAAGTACGACGATATTGGCTACCACTACGGAATTGATTGCACTGGGCAGGTCTTTGAAGGTCGTGACATTCGGCTTCAGGGTTCAAGTGTTCTGAAATACAACACGGGGCTGATTGGCATCGTCCTGCTTGAAAACCTGACGACACCGGAGGAGGGTGGCGATTGGGTCGCCAAAGGTCGGGTGGCTCTGGATAGCATCGGTTACAGCACCACAAACGTTATTCCCAAAGAGCAAATCGTTTCGCTGATGCACCTGATCGATGCATTGAAAAGCGTTTTTTTATCAAGAATTTTGGTGGTCACCGGGAATATCCAGGACAAGGCTCTGAAGGAAAAATTTGTCCTGGCAACATTGGAATGGAGCTGGTCAGAAATATCCGAGCTAAAACCCAACTGCTTCCACCGCCGGCGCCACAGCAATGAAAAAGCTTTTAATCGCAGCAATCCTCGTCGTAGTAACCGTGCTCTATGTCGGCTACTACGAAGCGATTGAGGACGGAGACATCGAGACCATCGTTTTCATCAAGAAGCATCCGACGTTTCAGATGAAGTTCTACAACATCCACGCCAACGATGGAGAGATCAGGAAGGTAGAGCGCCTGACAGCAGAGGAGCGGGGGTGGATTATTGATTACTGCAGGTATCGCTTGGGAATCGACACAGACCTGAAGACTCAGGATGACGTCGAGATGTGCCGCAAAAAATAGAAATGCTCATTTGGCCGAGGTCGTCAGTCACACCTGACAACCTCGGCCATTTTCTTTTCGGCAGTTGGGCTACGGCGCTCAGACGCTTACGCTTTCACCTCAACATGATCCAGCGCCTGATTCACCGCCAACTCACTCAACATCACCAACTGCGCAATCCCGATCGCAGTCTTGCGATGGGCCGGTTCCAGCGTGGCAGCAAAGTTGTTGAGCATTTCGCTGGCCGATCCCAGTGATTCGCTGGCGTTGGCCAGCAGGGATTCGGTGTTGTAGGCAGGATTGGCCAGGTACATGGGGTCGTGTTTGTGGTGGCTGCCCATGATGCGTTGTTGTGGGGTGAGGTAGTGGTCGAGAGCGCGTTCGGCGGCTTCGTTGAGGGTTCGGGAGTCGGGGAATTTGTAGGGTGAAACCGGATCGGTTTCGGGGGGATTTGGTGTCGGTTTGAACATAGATGAAACTCCTCATGCTTCAAAAAGGGAGGCCATCCAATTTCGCTACCAAACGAAGGTGGCGGCCATGCTCAGGTTGGTAGACCGGCACATGAGGAACCCGGCGCACCCGAAGGTGCCCTGTGCATGACCACCATAAAGCCGAGACGAAACGACGCCACGAATGGTGATGCTGTGCAGAACTCATGTGCGGGCTACCAAACCCGATCACTGTTTTTCAGTGACCTGGAAACGATAAGACCCGCACCCCAGACGCACAAGCCGGCGGATTCTGGCGTAGTCGTAGGCAATGACGCAAGGCGTTGTAGCCTTGAGGAAGTAACGATGGGTGTCTTTAAACACCGTTCATGCAGTCGGTTAAACGGGCGGGTCAAAAGCGGCCCTCGCCTTGGCCCTCCCGATACGTCGGACCGCCCGGAGGGAGAGGGGACTGACCGGGTTGGCTGGCGCCATACGTCGACCTGAACATCCGAGGCAGCTATGGATTCAGAGGCGAGCGCTCTAGTCGTTGGATCACGCTCCATCCCATCGGCCATCGGCCATCGGCGTCGTGGCGTGATCGAAACAGGTATGCATAAATGCATTGATTAAATATGCGTTGATGCATATTCTTGCCTCCAGCCGGCTCCACAAGCCGTCTAAAAACGAATCGCTCCAACCCCATCGCAACCCGTCCTCAACACCACAGGTTGCCAACCAGCCCCGCCAGCCGCGGGGCTTTTTCCACGCAAAAGGATTTATGCCCAATGACAGGAAACACCACAAACCTCGCCACCCAGATTGATTGCATGACGGTCGATATCCTCGAAGATCTACGCGCCGTTAGTTCGGCCACGTACAAGAAGGTTTCAACGCTTGGCTTTCATGCTCGCGGAGATGGAGGGCATGCCGAGTACGTTTTGGACACAACAGGCACGACGGCCAAGGAGGCAAGCCCGATGGTTATCGTCGCGACCGATGGTGGCCGTTGGAAGTTGATGCACGACGGTAATGTCACCGCCGAGCAGTGTGGCTTCAAACGCGATGGTTCGGTGAATATCCAAAGTGTCTTGAATCTGGCGAACGCTGCAGTGACGGCTGCAGGCGCGAGAATCCTGTGGGGTTACGGCACTTACGTCTGTGAGTTCATCCAGATCATTCCTAACATGTCCTGGGTTGGCAAAGGGCAGTTCTTTACCATTCTCAAGGCCAATGGTGGCTTGAACACGGATTTCATTTCTTCGAATTTCAACGTCAACACGAACAACGTTTCGATTGTCGGTATGCAGTTCGACGGCAACCGGGCCAACAACACCAGCGGAAACACCTTTGCCCTCAAAGGCGCCAAGCAGACTCTGCGACAGGTCACGATTACACAGTCTGCCTACCATGGGTTGGTCACTGATTTCGACATCATTGACGGTGAGCGCAAGCTGGGTTTTGAAAGTACGTATGAAGACATCCTGATTGACACAACGGGTCGCCATGGCTGGTTGTACAACGGCCCGACCGACTCCTCGATGACTAACGTCACGTTGCTGGACTGTGGAGTTTCCGCGGATAACTCCTTTTTTGGGTTGTACGCGAGCAGGAACTTCAGAGCGGATAACCTGCATCCCTGGAACCGTTCTTCTACCAGCAATGTTCCAGCGGCGTCGGTTTATATCGATCAATCGGCACCCGGTTGTACGGCTGTCAACTCACACTTTGAGGGCGGTCACTGTCCGCTCAAGATTATCAGTAACCAGAACACTTTCAGCGCCTGCGATTACTACGCGACCCGTGGCACCTATTGCATTGAAAACTATGGGACGGCGAACAAGATCAGTGGTGTGCTTGGAGCGACAGCGGCGGCGGTGAACCCTGATTACATAGGTATTCGTATGGAGGGGGCGGGTAACATGGTTGAACTCACCGACGGTGGCTGTGTGAACGGCGCGATCGACTTTAAGGGCAGCCAGGGCGGCAACTTTGTCAGGATTTCTGGTTACAGAAGTTCGGGTGTTCTGCGTACCGACGTTCTCCCCCATCCGGCAGACGACGTGCTTCTTGTCATTCTTGGTGCGGGCGGCGGGGTGCTTTCAAAACCCTACTCGGCCTGATAAACGGGAGGGTCAAGAGCGGCCCTCACCCTAGCCCTCTCCCGGAGGGAGAGGGGACTGACCGAGGTGTCTTGCGCTTTACATCGACCTGAGAGACCGAGTTGATTATGGATTCAACGCGGTACGTGCAAGTTGGTTTAGATCTTTAGGTCGGTGTCGGAAATATCCTACGCTGATTCATTTGCCATCGAGGGGCCGACATTTAAGGCGGGCTCGGGCTAGGGATTCTCGGGGCGGCTAAGCAACGTCTCCAGCCGAGCCAGCGGCGGCGCATCTTGGTTGCGGTCAAACACCTGAACTCCAACCTTGAGCAACCGTCCATTCTCCGCCCCCCCAATCACCTGCTCACACCGCAACAACAACCGCCCCTGATCACACTCCATCGCCTTAACCCCCATCGGCAATTTCCCTTCCAACCGAAGTTCAGCCATCCGACTCTGCGCCGCAATCATCGCAATCGAGCGATCCCGCAATATCCCGCTGCTCTGCGTCATCAACCCCGCCACGCGCACGGCGGCGGACATGGCGACGGCGATGATCGCCAGCGCCACGAGCACTTCAATCAGGGTGAATCCGGCTTGCGGGGAGGGGGTGCGCATCGGGGTCTCGGGCGGTCGGGCAGCCCTTGACGCTAACGCCCGTGCTTGACGGCTTGACGACGAAAACACCCGAGGATTTTCAACATCCCTGACATATCTTCTTGCAACACTGCGCGTCGAATCGAATCAAGCCAGGGAATGACGAGATGGATATCGCGCAGTTCAAACAGCCCAATCGACCGAGCCGGATGCCCCGTGGGCAGCAGGGTTTCACGCTGATCGAGATCATGGTGGTGGTGGTGATTCTCGGGATTCTGGCGGCGATGGTGGTACCCAAGGTGCTCGATCGGCCGGATCAGGCGCGGGCCACGGCGGCGAAGCAGGACATTGGCGGGTTGATGCAGGCGCTGAAGCTGTATCGCCTCGATCACGGCACTTACCCGAGCCAGAGTCAGGGCCTGAAGGTGCTGGTCGAGCGGCCGGCCGATGCGAAGAACACCAACTGGCGCTCGTACCTGGAGCGCCTGCCGAATGACCCGTGGGGTCGTCCTTATCAGTACCTCAATCCCGGTGCCAACGGCGAAATCGACATCTTTTCCCTCGGCGCCGACGGCCAGCCTGACGGCGATGGCGTGAATGCCGACATCGGTTCCTGGCAGTTGTAAGGCCGGTCATGAACAGCCAATCGAACCAGCAGGGGATGGCGATCATCAGTGCGCTGCTGATTGCGGCGGTGGTCGCGGTGATCGCCGCCGGCATGCTGACGCGCCAGAGCGTTGCGACCCGGGCGCTGGAAGCCGAACAACTGCGCGTGCAGGGCCGCTGGGTGTTGCACGGCGGGTTGGAGATCAGTCGGCAATTGTTGTGGGATGCGCGGCAGCGCGATCCGCTGACCCGACTCGATCAACCTTGGGCGCAGTTGTTGAACACCCAGGGTTTCGAGGGGCGGCTGGAGGACGAGCAGGGCAAGTTCAACCTGCGCAATCTGGTGGCCAACGAGCGGATCGATGACGCGCAGGTGCAGGCGTTCGAGCGCTTGTGCGAGTTGATCGGTGTCAGCAGCGGCTTGAGCCGGCGCATCAGTCAGCGGGTGATCGGCTCTTATCCGCACCTGTTGAATGCCCAAGTGGTGGACAAGCCTGTGGCGAAAAACACTTTCGACAGTGGGCGCGCCACGTCGCCGTCCGCTTCGCGCAAACCGCAATCGCCGACCTTGCCGATGCTGCGCACGCTTGAAGACTTGCGCAGTGTCGACGGGGTCAACGATGCGCTGTTGGCGAAACTCGCGCCGTACCTGACGGTGATTCCGGCGACCACCTGGCTCAACGGCAACACGGCCACCGCGCCGGTGTTGGCGGCTTACGTGCCGGGGCTGTCGCTGGAGCGGGCGCAGGCGTTGATCAATGAGCGTGACGCCGGGCGCTGGTTTATCAATCGCGGGGACTTCGTCAATCGCCTGCGACTGCCGCAACTGGAGATCACCAGCGTCAAGGTCGGCATCACCAGCGACTGGTTCCGGCTGCGCGGGCAGGCGCGGCGCGATCAGCGGCGGGTCAGCCTCGATGCGTTGCTGCATCGCAGTCAGGATCGTCTGCCGCAAGTGATCTGGTCGCGGGTGGGCGTATGAGCCAGTTGCGCGTGAGTTTGCCGCCGCTGGCGGAGCTGGGTCTCGACAGTGAAGTGGATGCTGCTTGGCTGGATCGTCAGGGGCAGGTCGTTCGCCAGGAACGCGTGCGGCTTGGTGCGCTGCCGAAGCAACCGCTGGTGTGCTTTCTGCACCCGTCGGACAGCCTGCTGGCGAGCATTGATCTGCCGCCGCTGCCTGCAAGCAAAACTGCTGCCGCTGTGCAATGTGCGGCGCAGGCCTTGATGCTCGGCGACAGCGCCGAGATGCACATCGCCCACAGCGCTCGCAATGAAAGCGGCCAGGTGCAGATTGCCTGGGTAGCACGCAAGGATTTGCAGCACCTCGGGCAGTTTGGTTTGAACCTCAAAGGCCTGTACCCGGCGGCCTACAGTTTGCCGGTGATGGCGGGCGGCGTCGGTTGCCTGCACGACGATCATCTGTTGCTGCGCCACGGCCCGAATGCGGCGCAGGTGCAGCCGATGATCGACGAGGCATGGTTGCTGGAAACCGGTCTGCCGGCGCACTGGATCGGTGATGGCGCACCGGAGGCGGTGCAATCGACCTTGGCCGACACGCAGCGAAACGCCGGCCCGTTGCCGAATTGGGGCCTGCACGGCGGCCTCCAGCAACCGGGCACCGAACATCGCGGCTGGGGTAGGGCGCTCGGTTGCTGTGCGCTGGCGCTGGCGGTGTGGGTGATCGGTTTGAACCTGTACGCCGCCCGCGAGGCCGGGCAGGGTCAGCAGCTCAAGGCGCAGATGGCGCAACGGGTGAAGCAGTCGTTCCCCGAGTTGCCGGTGATCCTCAATCCGCTGCAACAGGCGCGTCAGCAAATCGCGGCTCGCCAGCAAGGCGCGGTGGATGCGCCGGGGCAGGATTTCACGCGGCTGGTGTCGCAGGCCGGCAGCGGCATGCCGTCCATGGCCGGTACGGTGCAGCGGCTGGAGTTTGTCGACGGCGCGCTGCAACTGAGTCTGCTGCCCGAAGCCCGGCGTTCGGGCAACGACAAGGGCTGGCAAGACACGCTGGCCCAGGCCGGCATCAGCATCAGCCCGAATGACGACGGCTGGGTCCTGCGCCCGGCCGGCGAGGCGACCGCCGCCACCGACAACGACGACAGCAGCGGAGCCGAAGATGAATAGCCCATCGCTTGCGAAATACCGCGCCGGTTGGCAGCGCTTCAATACCCAGTTGCAGGCCCGTTGGCAGCCGTTGGCCTTGCGGGAAAAACGTATGGTCGGCGGGATGGCGGCGCTGTTGTTGGGGCTGTTTGTGTGGGTGGCGTTGGTTCAACCGCCGCTGAAGAAGATCGCCACCTCACAAGTCGAAACGCCGAAACTGCGCGCCCAGGCCGAAGCGCTGGAAGTGCTGTTGCGCGACGTCAGCGTGCGCCCCGACGGGCAAAACCTGGAGCAGTCGCTGCAACAGACCTTGCAGGCCAGCGGACTGGGCGGCCATTACCAATTGGCGGCCGCGTCCGCCGGCTGGCAGTTGACCTTCGACGCGGCACCCGCCGACTCCGTGCTCGACTGGCTGCTGAGCCAACCCCGGAATTTTTCACTGCAAGTGGTCGAGGCTCGTTTGCAACGCGCAGACGACGCCGCGACCAATGACACCGCCGGCACTCTGTCGGGCACCGTACGCATGGATCAGGCGCTGGGCGCTAAGGAAGCTTCATGAAGGGGTCAGGATCCAAACGCATGGCGTTGCCGATGCTGTTGATGGCATTGAGCGCGTGCAGCAACACCACACCACCGAATCAACCGCCGCTGCTGGTGGACAGCGAACTCGGTCGGCCGTTGGCCAACACTCAGCGCAGCGGCGACGCGGTGCTCGACCGCGAGCGTGCGCAGGCACAGGTAAAACCGGCGCCAAAGCAGTTGCACAACATCACCGAACGCGCCCGCAGTGGCGGTTCGGCACGGGGCACAACGTTGCCGGCTAATCCGTTGGGCGATCAACCGGTGACGCTGAATTTTGTCGATGCGGATATTCAAGCGGTGGTGCGGGCGTTGTCGCGCTCCACCGGCCAGCAGTTTCTGGTGGATCCACGGGTCAAGGGCAATCTGACGCTGGTCTCCGAAGGCCAGGTGCCGGCGCATCAGGCCTACGACATGCTGCTGGCGGCGCTGCGCATGCAGGGCTTCAGCGTGGTGGATGTCGGCGGTGTGGCGCAGGTGGTGCCGGAGGCCGACGCCAAGTTGCTCGGCGGGCCGATCTACAGCGCCGACAAACCGGCCGGCAACGGCATGCTCACCCGCACGTTCCGCCTGCAATACGAGAACGCGGTGAACCTGATTCCGGTGCTGCGCCCGATCGTGTCGCCGAACAACCCGATCAACGCCTATCCGGGTAACAACACCATCGTCGTCACCGATTACGCCGAGAACCTGACGCGGGTCGCGCAACTGATTCAGGGCATCGACACCCCGAGCGCCATCGACACTGACGTGGTGCAGATCCAGAACGGTATCGCCGCCGACATCGCGCCGATGGTTGCCGACCTGCTTGATGCACCGGGCAATGATCCGACGCAGAAAATCGCGGTGATCGGCGACCCGCGCTCCAACACCATCATCATCCGCGCCGGTAGCCCCGAGCGCACGGAGCTGGCGCGCAACCTGATCTACAAACTCGACAACGCGCAAAGCAATCCGAGCAACCTGCACGTGGTGTATCTGCGCAACGCCCAGGCCGGCAAACTGGCCCAGGCGCTGCGCGGATTGCTCACCGGCGAGAGCGACAGCGGCACCAGCGACAATGCGCGCTCGGTGCTCAGCAACATGGGCAGCTCCACCAACTCGGGCGGCGGGCAGAACGGCCAGAGCGGTACGCAAACCAACGGCAGCACCTCGACCACCACCAGCGGCAGCACCGGCGGCAGTTACGCTCAGGGCAGCAGCGGCACCAGCGGCAGCGGCAATGCGCAGAACAGCGAACAGAACGTTGCCTTCAGCGCCGGCGGCGTGACCATTCAGGCCGATGCGACCACTAACACCTTGCTGATTTCCGCGCCGGAGCCGCTGTACCGCAACCTGCGCGAAGTGATTGACCTGCTCGATCAGCGCCGCGCGCAAGTGGTGATCGAAAGCCTGATTGTCGAAGTCGGCGAGGACGACGCCAGTGAATTCGGCGTGCAATGGCAGACCGGCAACCTCGGCGGCAAAGGCGTGATTGGCGGCGCCAACCTCGGCGGCTCGGGGATCAACGTCAACGGCAAGACCAGCCTCGATGTGCTGCCACAAGGCCTGAACCTCGGCTACGTCAACGGCACCGTCGACATCCCCGGCATCGGCAAGATCCTCGACCTGAAAGTGCTGGCCCGGGCGTTGAAGAGCAAGGGCGGCACCAACGTGCTGTCGACGCCGAACCTGCTGACCCTGGACAACGAAGCGGCGAGCATTTTCGTCGGCCAGACCATCCCGTTTGTCAGCGGCAGTTACGTCACCGGCGGCGGGGGCACCAGCAACAACCCGTTCCAGACCGTGACCCGCGAAGAGGTCGGTTTGAAGCTCAACGTGCGGCCGCAGATTTCCGAGGGCGGCACGGTGAAGCTCGACATCTATCAGGAAGTCAGCAGCATCGACGAACGCGCCTCGGCGGCGGCCAATTCGGCGGGGATCGTCACCAGCAAACGCGCGCTCGACACCAGCATCCTGCTCGATGACGGGCAGATCATGGTGCTCGGCGGTCTGCTGCAGGACGGCTACAGCCAGAGCAATGACGCGGTGCCATGGCTGTCGAGCATTCCGGGGCTGGGCGCGCTGTTTCGCAACGAACGCCGCTCGATCACCAAGACCAACCTGATGGTGTTCCTGCGCCCGTACATCATCCGCGACAGCGCGGCGGGGCGCAGCATCACGCTGAACCGTTACGACTTCATGCGCCGCGCCCAGGGCGGTCTGCAACCGGAGCGTAGCTGGGCGATGCCGGACATGCAGGCGCCGCAGTTGCCGGCCACTGCCCAAGGCGTGCCGGCACCGGTGTCCGGCCCCCGCGCGACGATCAAAGCGGTGCCGCTGCAATGAGCGCATTGCCTTACGCCTGGGCCAAGGCGCAGCGGATTCTGCTGCGCGACGGCGTGCTGACGGTGTGCCCGTCGACGCCGGGCTGGTCGATCAGCGAGGTGCGTCGACAGTTCGGCGCGGCCAGGCTTGAGCGGGTGCGCGATGACGAACTCGACGGTTTGCTCGCCACGGCCTACGCCGACACCGGCAGCGCGGCGGCGGTGGTCGGCGCGGCGGAAAACGAAGTCGACCTCGACCGCCTGATGCAGGACATGCCGGAAATCACCGACCTGCTCGACACCCAGGACGGCGCGCCGGTGATCCGCATGATCAACGCCTTGCTCACGCAAGCGGCGCGGGACGAGGCCAGCGACATTCACATCGAACCGTTCGAAACCCATTCGGTGGTGCGCTACCGGGTCGACGGCACCCTGCGCGACGTGGTCTCGCCGCGCAAGGCATTGCACGGTGCGCTGGTGTCGCGGATCAAAATCATGGCCCAGCTCGACATCGCGGAAAAACGCCTGCCACAGGACGGCCGCATTGCGTTGCGCGTAGCAGGGCGGCCGATCGACATTCGTGTTTCCACCGTGCCCACCGGTCATGGCGAGCGGGTGGTGATGCGTCTGTTGGACAAGCAGGCCGGGCGTTTGCATCTGGAAACCCTGGGCATGGATGCGCAGGTGCTGGCCAAGCTCGATCACCTGATCCGCCAGCCCCACGGCATCGTGCTGGTCACCGGCCCGACCGGTAGCGGCAAGACCACCAGCCTCTACGCGGCACTGGCGCGGCTGGATGCGAGCACCAGCAACATCCTCACCGTAGAAGACCCGGTGGAATACGACTTGCCGGGCATCAGCCAGATTCAGGTCAACGCCAAGATCGACATGACGTTTGCCCTGGCATTGCGGGCGATTCTGCGGCAAGACCCGGACATCATCATGATCGGCGAAATCCGTGACCTCGAAACCGCGCAGATCGCGGTGCAGGCTTCGCTGACCGGTCACCTGGTGCTCGCGACTCTGCACACCAACGATGCGGTGTCGGCGGTCAACCGCTTGGTCGACATGGGCGTCGAGCCGTTTCTGTTGGCCTCGTCGATGCTCGGCGTGTTGGCTCAGCGCCTGGTGCGGCGGCTGTGCAATCAGTGCAAACAGGAAGACCCGGCCACGCCCGGCACCTGGCGCCCGGTCGGTTGTGCGGCGTGCAATCACACCGGTTACAGCGGCCGGACCGGCATTCATGAGTTGTTCTGCATCGACGACGACATCCGCACCCTGATTCACCAAGGCGCAGGGGAGCAGGCGTTGCGCGCGGCGGCGAGCAAGGCCGGGATGTTCAGCCTGCGCGAGGACGGCGAGCGCTGGATTCGCAGCGGTGCCACGGCCCCTGAAGAAATCCTTCGTGTGACACGGGACGCCTGATGAATCGCTATCGTTTTGAAGCCGCCGATGCCAGCGGCAAGATCGAGTCCGGGCATCTGGAGGCGGACAGTCAGGGCGCTGCGTTTGGCGTGCTGCGCGGGCGTGGTTTGACGGCGTTGTCGGTGGAGAAGGAAAGCAATGTCTCCCAACATGGCGGCGGTGGAATGTTCAGCGCCAGAATGTCGGACAACGATCTGGCGTGGGCCACGCGGCAACTGTCGAGCCTGCTTGGCGCCAGTCTGCCGCTGGAGGCGGCGCTGAGCGCCACGGTCGAACAGGCCGAGAAAAAACACATCGCTCACACACTCAGCGCCGTACGTGCCGACGTGCGCAGCGGCATGCGCCTGGCCGAAGCGCTGGCGGCGCGACCACGGGATTTTCCGGAGATTTACCGGGCGCTGATCGCGGCGGGCGAGGAGTCCGGTGATCTGGCGCAGGTGATGGAGCGGCTGGCGGATTACATCGAGGAGCGCAACAACCTGCGCGGCAAGATTCTCACCGCGTTCATCTATCCGGGCGTGGTCGGGCTGGTGTCGATCGGCATCGTGATTTTCCTGCTCAGCTACGTGGTGCCGCAGGTGGTCAGCGCGTTTTCCCAGGCGCGGCAGGATCTGCCGGGGCTGACTTTGGCGATGCTCAATGCCAGTGATTTCATCCGGGCGTGGGGCTGGTTGTGCGCAGGCGTCATGGCCGGTGCGTTCTGGAGCTGGCGCCTGTATTTACGCAATCCGGCGGCGCGTTTGAGTTGGCATCATCGGGTGCTGAAATTGCCGCTGATCGGGCGTTTCGTACTGGGGCTGAACACTGCACGGTTTGCCTCGACGCTGGCGATTCTCGGCGGTGCGGGGGTGCCGTTGTTGCGAGCGCTGGAAGCGGCGCGGCAGACCTTGTCCAATGATCGTCTGAGCCTGAGCGTCAATGAGGCCACCGCCAAAGTGCGCGAGGGCGTCAACCTGGCGGCTGCGCTGAAAGTGGAGAACGTGTTTCCCCCAGTGCTGATTCACCTGATCGCCAGCGGCGAGAAAACCGGTGCGCTGCCGCCGATGCTCGAACGTGCTGCGCAAACCCTGTCCCGCGATATCGAGCGCCGGGCGATGGGCATGACCGCTCTGCTTGAGCCACTAATGATCGTGGTGATGGGCGGGGTAGTGCTGGTGATTGTGATGGCGGTGCTGTTGCCGATCATTGAGATCAACCAGTTGGTGCAGTAGTAGTGTGTCTGTTGGTTGGATGTTGTCTGTGCGGGCGCTATCGCTGGCAAGCCAGCTCCCACAGATTTTTTGTGTTGGGAAGAAAATTACATTAACAACACCGACCACTGTGGGAGCTGGCTTGCCAGCGATAGGGCCAGTCAGAGCAATAAATAATTCAGCATTTTTGCAAAGGATTCTCCATCACCCGAGCCTCGATCCAGCCATCCTCGGGTTCTCCTTTCTGTCATCTGCAACGGCCCTACAAGGGCTGTGGCCGATTCCCCCGAAAAGCTTGCCGTAGACACTCCGCATAACCCTGAAAACACCCGAGAAAATCCCTCGAAAATCAGCCTGCACCTCCCGAGGTTTTTTCCTTTATCTGTCACCGGAAACTGCGAATTTCTCAGTGCGACTTAACCACGGACCCCGCTTGCGAAGGTCGGCGGTGAGTCTTCCCAGTGTCATGCAAGACCCCTGAAAACCTGTGTTCACAACCAACGTTGAAAAGGAGATTCTTCATGTTCAAGCGCACTCTGATCGCAGCTTCCCTGACCGTCGCTGCCCTGGCTTCCGCCCAGGCCATGGCTGCCAACGTAACCGGTGGTGGCGCGACTCTGCCTGCCGCTCTGTACAAAGGTTCTGCCAACAGCATCTTGCCAGCCAACTTCAGCTACCTGGGTACCGGTAGCGGCACCGGCAAGACCGCTTTCCTGACCAACAACTCGGCACTGTTCAACACCACCGGTTCGGTTCACTTCGCCGGTAGCGACTCGATCCTCAGCGCTTCGGAAATCAGCACCTACAACACCAACTTCGGCGCTTCGTACGGCCCGCTGATTCAACTGCCTTCGGTGGCTACTTCGGTTGCCATTCCGTACAAAAAATCCGGTCAGACCGCTCTGAACCTGACCAGCGCTCAGCTGTGCGACGCCTTCTCCGGCGCCAAAACCACTTGGGGTGATCTGCTGGGCACTTCCGACACCACGCCGATCCGCGTTGTTTATCGCAACGTTTCCAGCGGCACCACGGAAATCCTGACCCGTCACCTGAACTCGATCTGCCCGACCAAGTTCGCCACCAACTCCACCTTCGCCAGCGCTCGTCTGCCAGCCGGTTCGACCCTGCCTTCGACCTGGGTAGGCGTTGCCGGTACTGCTGACGTGGCCACTCAAGTCAACGCCGTTGACGGCTCTATCGGTTACGTTGGTCCGGACGGTGTGAACGCCGCCAGCAACGCCGTGGTTGCTCGCGTCAACGGCGTACAGCCAACCACCGCCAACGTTTCGCTGGCTCTGGGTTCGGCGACTCTGCCAACCGCGCCTTCGAACCCTGCCCAGTGGGTACCGGTCGTTCCTAACCCAGCCAGCGGTTACCCGATCGTGGCTTACACCAACTTCATCTTCGGCCAGTGCTACAAGGACGCCACCGTGGCCGCTGATGTCAAAGCTTTCCTGACCACCCACTACAGCAACCCGGGCAACAACGCTGCCACCATCGCTCACAGCTTCACTCCGGTTCCAACCAACTGGAAAGCGGCTGTGACTGCCAACTTCGTCACCAACACCTCGGGCAACAACCTGGACATCAACAACGCCAGCGTCTGCAACGCTGTCGGCCGTCCTTTGTAAGCCTCGCTTCACGGCAATGAAATGGCAGCAGCCTTCGGGCTGCTGCCATTTTTTTTGGCCGATCTACACCTCGTTCATGAAGTTTGTGTGACATCCGTTCGGTCGCGGCCCCCGCCAACCGCCTATGTCGTAACAGCAGGGGCAAGCCGACCTGCGGCCTCATGTGGCAAACAAAAAGGATCTCGTAGTGATGCTCGCTCGCCCATCCCGTCGCAGTACCCGTGTTCAGCCTCAGCAGCGCATGGCCGCCGATCCGGCGCTGTGGTTGCTCAAGCCCCTGGCGCAGGCGATTGCCTTGTGTCTGGTGGCAGGCAGTGCCGAGGCGGCGACTGCGTTCAGTTCGGGATGGTTCGCCGCCAAGGGCGCGGCGCAACAGGCCGCCGCAGCGCGCCCGAGCGTGGGCGGATTGCCGGGGATGACGCCACCGCTGGCGCAGCAGCAAAAGGCCAACCAGCAGTTGCAGCGCTCGATTCAGACCTTGAACAACACGGTGGCCGCGATTGCGGCGCAACAGGCGGCGCAGGCGGCCGGTCGTGCGGCGGCGCTGGGCACGGTGCAGTTTGTGCCTGATGGTCTGGGCGAGGGCGGTCTGAAGGTCGATAACAGCCTCACGCAAGGTTGGCAGAACGCCAAGGGCCCGCAGCAGACTCAGGTTGATGGCAAGACCACGGTGAAGATCGAGCAGACCGCCGACAAGGCGATCCTCAATTGGGAGACCTTCAACGTCGGGCGCAACACCACCGTCGATTTCGTCCAGCAGTCGAACTGGGCGGTGCTCAACCGCGTCAACGATCCGAATGCGCGGGCCAGCCAGATTCAGGGCCAGATCAAGGGTGACGGCACGGTGATGCTGATCAACCGCAACGGCATCGTGTTCAGCGGCACCAGTCAGGTCAACGTGCGCAACCTGGTGGCGGCGGCGGCCAACATCACTGACATTCAGTTCCGCGACCGCGGCCTGTATTTCGACAGCACCGGCAGCCAACCGACGTTCACCGAGGCGGCCGGCAAAGTGCTGGTGGAGCGCGGCGCGTCCATCGAGACCGCGCGGCCGGCCAAATCGACCGATGCCGGCGGCTATGCCTTGCTGCTCGGCAGCGAAGTGCACAACGACGGCAGCATCAACACCGCCAAGGGCCAGACCGTGCTCGGCGCGGGCGATCGCTTTTACATCCGCAAAGGCTCGGGCACTGAGGGCAATGGCTTCTCGACGACGTTCGGCAACGAAGTCACGCCGGGCTTCAAGACCGGCAGCGCTGCCGGCAAGGTCAGCAACAACGGCCTGATTCAGGCCGCGACCGGCGACATCACCCTGACCGGCCATGAGGTCGTGCAAAATGGTGTGTTGCTGGCCAGCACCTCGGTCGCCACTCGCGGCACGATTCATTTGCTCAATCCGGCCACCGACACCCAGGGCAGCGTGACGCTGGGGCAGGGCAGCGCGACGGCGATCCTGCTCGACAGCAGCGATCTGACCGCCCTCGACAGTCAGCATCAGGCGGCGCTGACCGGCGTTACACCGAACAACCGGATTCGCAGCGATCAGTCGCGCATTGATATCCAGAGCGGCGGCAGCGTCGAGTTCCAGAACGGTTCGATCACCCTGGCCACGGGCGGCCAGGTTGCAGTGGCGGCGCAGCGTCGCAGTCTGGTGCGTGACGGCGCATTGATCGATGTCTCCGGTGCCATCGGCGTGAAAGTCGCGATGGAATCCAACAGCATCAAGATCAACGTCCAGGGCAACGAGCAGCGCGATGCTTCGGTCAATCGCGACAAGGGTGCGCTCAACAGCAATGACATTTGGGTCGATGTGCGCGAACTGGTTTACGTCCCGGCCGGCACTAACGGCTACGCCACGGATCGCTGGTACACCGCTGGTGGTCTGCTGGAGGTCGGCGGTTACCTCGGCACCCAGGGCCACAGCATCGGCGAGTGGATGGCTCAGGGCGGCATGGTCAGTTTTGCCGGCAATGACGTGGTGACCGAGAAGGGCTCGCTGATCAACCTGTCCGGCGGCACGCTGGATGTACAAAGCGGCGAGATTCGCCAGAGCTGGCTGCGCGGGGCCGACGGGCGCCTGTATGAGGTCTCAAAGGCACCGGGCGATCTGCTCTACACCGGGCTGTACAAAGGCTTTGAAGACAGCAGTGAACGCTGGGGTCAGACGAGTTATTACTACAACCCGTTGATTGCGCCGTCCAGTCGTCGGGAGTCGGGCTACACCGTGGGACGCGATGCCGGGCAACTGGTGATCGGCACCCGCAACGCTGTGCTCAAAGGGCAAATGCTTGGCGAGGTTTATCAGGGCGAGCGCCAGATCCAGGCACCGCGTGCCGTACTCGATGGCTATGCGCAGAGTCAGACGGCGCTGGCGCGGCGCGGGCAGTTGATTGTCGGCAGTTATGACCCGGCGTACGTGGCGGCTTCCGGTGGTTTGCTCTACGGCCTCAACCCATTGTTCGATCAGGTGCAGGTCGGCGGCGAACGGCCGCTGGCCGGCGATGATCGGGAGCTGACCGGCGCCGTATCCGATGCGCGCAGCGGCAAGCTGTTTCTTGATGCCGGGCAACTCAGCGACTGGCAATTGGGCGCACTGAAAGTGGCGGCCAAGGAACGGATCGACGTGCAAGGTGCCGTCACCGTCGACAATGGCGGCGACATCACCCTTTACGGGCCGGACGTGCAGGTCAACGCAAACCTGACCGCGCGTGGCGGCAGCCTGCGTCTGGGCAATGTGCTCAATCAGCTCAACACCGATCGCCTCACCGACACCCGACTCGTCGCGCCGACCGGCAAGGCCACCCGCGTGAGCGTGGCTGAAGGGGCACAACTGGACACTCGCGGTCTGTGGAGCAACCTGCGCACCAACCCTGACGATACCGCCAGCCTGGCGTATCTGGATGGTGGCGTGGTGTCGATTCGCAGCAGCGGTGACATCGAGATCGGTGCCGGCAGCCTGCTGGACGTGTCTTCCGGCGGGGCGATTCTGGCCAATGGCAAGACCCTCGGAGGCAAGGGCGGTGACGTGACGCTGGAGGCCGGCGCCTTGACCGCGTCGGGTGACAGTCATCTGACTCTGGACGGCCAGCTGCGGGGTTACGGTGTGTCTGGCGGCGGCCGTTTGTTTCTGCAGACCGGCGATGTGCTGATCGGCCAGACCGATAAGCGTCAGGCCGACTCTGTGTTGCAGCTGACGCCGACGCTGTTTGAAAAAGGCTTCTCGACCTACAACCTGATTGGCCTGAACCGGATGGAAGTGACGGATAACACCGTCATTGATGTGTCGATGCCGGTCTATCGCTTCAGCGAGGCGGCCGCCAATCAGGTCAGCGGTGCCGCGCCGCAGCGGGCACTGGAGCTGTGGACGCCGCCGCTCTATCAGGAAAATCCGACCAAGGCCCAACTGACGCAGCGTGCCGGTGCCAGCCTGACGCTGCAGGCCGGTAGCAGCGAAGTCAGGTTGCTCGATCCTGCGCACACGACCCTGAGCCTCGGCCAGGGCTCGCGCATCAGCGTCGACCCCGGGCAGAGCATCAACTTGCGCGGCGCGGGACAGATCACCCTCAATGGCGAACTGAATGCCTGGGGTGGCACCCTCGACATTCGCCAGCAACAGTTCGGTTTGAACGACGTCGCCGACAACTCACAACTGGCTGACAACGCAGCGCACAACCGCTCGATCTGGATCGGCGAACACGCGGTGCTGGATGTGGCTGGCCGCGCGGCCACGGCGGTGGATGCGCTGGGTCGTACTTACGGGCTGGTGGGCAAGGGCGGCACGATCATCGTCGGCGGTGAAATCGATGCGAAAAAAACCACGGCGACATCGGCCGATGCCTATGTGATCGTGCGTGAGGGTGCACGACTCGACGCGTCCGGTGCTCAAGCCACGCTGGATATCGCCGGGCAGGGCCCAACGCCGATAGCCACCGATGGTGGACGAATAAGCCTGAGCTCCTATAACGGACTGTTCATCGATGGCAGCCTGCGTGCAGTCGCCGGTGGTGCGCGCGCAGCCGGCGGGCGTCTGGACATTGCACTGGAAACGCCGCTCTACGACCTCAACCTCGCCGCCAATAAAGTGCGTGCCGCCAGGGAAATCATCCTTGGACAGGACACAGGCAAGTCCCAGCTGCCGCAGGATCTGCAACCCGGTGCCGCTGCTTCAGCCTTGCAATACGGTCGTGCCCGCCTGGGCGCCAATCAGTTGATGGCCGGCGGTTTCGACAACCTGAGCCTGCTGAGCAATGGTTTGCTGTCGTTCGACGGCGATGTCGATCTGCACAGCCGCCAGAGCCTGAGTCTGTATGCCGGCGCGTTGGCGTTGGCCGACGGCGCCAGAGAGACTGCGCGGATCAATCTGTCAGCGCCGTATCTGCGGTTGTCGGGGACCGGCAAATACTTCGACGCGCCGGGTTATCTGCGCCCGCGAGTCATGAACACTCCGACGACCCATGTGGCACCCGCCACGTTCAACGCCACGGCGGACCTGCTGGATCTGGGCAACAGCCTGTCGTTCGGCACGGCGGGGAAGATTGCGTTACTCAACGGTGCGGCAATCGAGGTCAGTCGGCGCGGCTTTGATCAGGTGACCTTGCACAGCCGGGGGGATCTGCGCTTTCTGGCTCCGACCGGGTACACCACTAAAACGGAGTTGTGGACGCCTGGGGACCTGAACCTGCAGGCCGCGCAAATCTATCCGGCCAGTGATGTCACTGCCGAGGTGCGGGTCGGTTATCAGAGCGTGCACCCGGGCGCCGACCCGGCGCGCACCTTGCGCATCACCCGCGCCGGGAGCGCCCCGGCCGCCGTGCCTTACTCGGTGTTTGGCGACTTGACGCTGGCTGCCGGGCACATTGAGCAGGGCGGCGTTATTCGTGCGCCGCTGGGCATGATCCGCCTGGGCGACGAGACCGTGGTCAACACCCATGACCTGCATTTGTTGCCGGGCAGTGTGACGTCGGTCAGCGCGGACGGACTGGTCATGCCCTATGGCGGCACCACCGACGGCATCGACTATCGATACGCTGGCAAATCGGTTGTGCTCAAGGGGATTACCGCAGAAACCGCCGGTGTAACGCTGACCTCGCG
Organism: Pseudomonas sp. CH235; assembly: GCF_004368175.1. Taxonomy (NCBI): domain Bacteria; kingdom Pseudomonadati; phylum Pseudomonadota; class Gammaproteobacteria; order Pseudomonadales; family Pseudomonadaceae; genus Pseudomonas; species Pseudomonas sp. CH235. The sequence continues at coordinate 103,113 of NZ_RRZJ01000015.1, read as the reverse complement.
GTACGTCGATGTGCAGCAGGGAGCATTGATCGATTTGTCTGGCGGCGGCGACCTGCGAGGGGCCGGGTTTGTGTCCGGGCGGGGCGGCTCTACCGATGCACGCTTCAATCCGCTGGTGCGCAATGCCACCGACGGTTCGTTCAGCTTGCCAGGCCTGGCCAGCAATCCGGTGTACGCCATCGTGCCCGGCAATCAGAGCACCTACGCGCCGATGCTCGCCGAAGCGGGAGCGGTTGATCCGCGCATCGGCCAGCAAATCACCCTCGGCGCCGGCGTGCCGGGGCTGGCGGCAGGCACCTATACGCTGCTGCCCTCGACGTTCGCCTTGTTACCGGGGGCGTTCCGGGTCGAGGTCAACGGCCAGGCCGCAGCGGGTGTCACGCCTGGCGCGTTGCCTTTGCGCAATGGTTCATGGACCAGCTCGGGGTTGATGTCGATCGCCAACACCGGGCTGCGTGACAACCTGGCCAGCCAGGTCATCCTGACCTCGGCCGATGTCGTGCGCCGTTATTCGCAGTACAACGAAACCGGTTTTACTCAATTCGTCCGCAGTGACGCTGCACGGCGTGGCGTGCCACGGGCGTTGGCGCCGATGGATGGCAAGTCGCTGAATCTGTACTTGATGTCGGGCGCCGAGCAGGGTATTGCGCTGGATTTCGCCGGACAGGTGTTGTTCAAACCGGCCACTGGCGGCGTGGTTGGGACGGCGGTGGTGAGGGGCGCGCGGGATGTGGAACTGCTCGGCGACGGGCATCGGCGTACCGAGGGTTTCAGCGGCGTGTCGCTGTATGCCGACAGCCTCAACAGATTGGGTGCAGGCCGTCTGACCATCGGCGCGCAACCGGCGATCGATTACAACACGGCGGGCAATATCGTTTCGTTCATCGGTGATACATCGAATATCACCCTGCGTGAGGGCGCCATGCTGTCTGCGCCTGAAGTGCTGCTGCGTACCACCAGTACCCGTGGCAGCATCACGCTCGAAGCCGGCTCGGGGATCAACACTCTGGGGCGCGGCGACGCACCGTACGATTCATCCGCAGGCTTTATCTATGCTCCGGGCACGGCAGGTCTGCTGGTGGTCTCGAACGGTTGGACCAACGTGCTCGCGCCGTCGTTGTCGACCCCTACCTCCGGCGCGGGGGATATTCGCATCGGCAACTGCCCGACGAACGCCTGCACCAACCCGACGCTGCTTTACTCCAATGGCAGCATCACGGCCGCCACAGACAAACAGTTCGAGCTCGACGAAACGGTACGCTTCGGTACTCGCCATCTGACGCTGGCAGTGGGGACGATCAATGCCGGCAGTGCCGAGGCCTTGAGTGCCGCCGGCAGTCGTGTGCCGACCGGCCTGACCCTGAACCAGAACGTGCTCGACCGGCTGTTGCGCGGTGATACGCAGTTTGGCGCTCCGGCCCTGGAGACCTTGAGCCTGACCAGTCGCGATGCCTTCAATTTCTATGGCAGTGTCAGCCTCGACACGCTGGATCGGCAGACCGGCGTCAGCAAACTGCAGAATCTGATACTCAGCACACCGGCCATTTATGGCTTGGGCCAAGCCGCAGACGTTGCGAGCATCCGCACTGCGAATCTGGTCTGGAACGGCGCCACGCAAGCGCCCGCTGCTGTCATCTCTGGCGGCGCCGGCACCGGTCAGGGCACACTCGACATTCAGGCCCAGCGCATCGAATTCGGCTACGGCCCCAACCCGCAGGCCAGTGGACTGGAGCAGAACGATCGCCTGGTGCTGGGCTTTGCCAACGTCAATCTGACCGCCAGCGACCGCATCACCGCCAACCACAAAGGCAGCCTTGCGGTGTATCAGGCGCAAGGCGCATTCGACCCGGTCGGGGGTTATGCCTACAGCGGCGGCAACCTCAACCTGCGCACCCCGTTGCTGACGGGGGAGGCGGCCTCGGTGAACCTGCTCAAGGCCGGTAACAACCTGACTCTCACGGGCGCCGGTACCCTAGCGGCGGCCAATGTCCTGGGCGCGGAACTGACGCTCGATGCGCGTAATGTCACGCTCGACAGTCGCATTGCTCTGGCCAGCGGCAAACTGGTGATCAGATCGGCAGAAGACCTGACCCTGAACAGTGGCGCTTACCTGGATATGGCCGGGCGTACCCTGGCATTCAACGATGTGAACAAGTACAGCTGGGGCGGTGATGTGGCGCTGTACAGCAGCCACGGCAATATCCGTCAGCTCGCGGGCTCAAGCATCGACCTGTCGGCGCAGAACAATCAGGCCGGCAATCTCAGCGCCATCGCCTTGGCCAGCGATGCCGGGATGGTCGATTTGCAGGGCCAGATCCTCGGCGCCAGCAGCGGCAGTTATGACGCGGGTGGCACATGGGTGCCGTACAAGGCCGGTGGCGTGGACATCCGCGCGCAACACTTGAATGGCGATCCGAGCCAGCAATTTGCGGCCCTTAACCAACGCTTGAACGCAGGGCAGGTTTTTGGCAGCCGCAGCCTGCAACTCAAGCAGGGCGATCTGTTGATCGGCGACGGGCTCAAGGCCGGTGAGGTCAATGTCTCGGTGGACAACGGTAGCCTGACCGTCGCGGGGCTTGTCGACGCGAGTGGTTCAAGGGTTGGTTCGATTCGTCTGTCGGCGAAGAACGGCCTGACGGTGACTGGCAGCGCCGTGCTCGACGCCCATGGCCGTGTGCTGCGGGTCGACAGCTACGGAAAAATCATCGATGCACCGAACCGGGCGATGGTCGAGCTCAACTCCGGCGCCGGAACGCTGACGCTGGGCTCCGGCGCACGGATCGATCTGCGCCACGGCACCGACGCTGCACCGGGGCCATTGCCCGGGCAGTCCGATGGATTGCCGCGCGGTACGCTGGAGTTGAACGCACCACGTCTGGCCGGCGGCGACATCGCCATCGATGCCAGCGGCGCACTGAACATTCAGGGCGCCCGTTCGATCGGGCTCAATGCCACGCGCCGTTACAGCGATGCCAGCGACGGTGCAGACCCGGCGGCCAGCGGACGTCCGTATCAGGTGATCGATCAGGCCTACCTTGACCGCATCCATGGCGACAACACGGCGTTCATCGATGCCGCGTTGCTCAACAGCAACCTGCTGCAGAACAAACTGGCCGGCCTGAACAATGCGTCCTATGCCGATGCCTTCCATCTGCGACCGGGTGTCGAGATCGTCAGCAAAACCGCCGACGGCGATCTGGTGGTGCAGGGCGATGTGGATCTGTCCGGTTACCGCTATGCCAGTCTCAATCCGCATACGCAGAAAACCGCAGCCTATGGCTCTGGCGAGTCTGGCAGCCTGGTGATTCGCGCCGGCGGCAATCTCGATATCCACGGCAGCCTCAACGACGGTTTTGCACCGCCACCCGAGACGGTCGACGATGCGGGCTGGAAACTGTTGCCGGGGATTCAGCCGTTCGGCGGTGATCTGGTGGTGCCGGGTGCAGGCGTCACACTGGCGGAGGGCACGCTGTTCCCGGCGGGCGTCACGCTGAACTACGACGTGCCGCTGCAAGCGACGACCCTGGCCGCTGGCACGTTGTTGCCAACCGAAGCGACCTTGGCCGCGCCGTACACGCTGGGCGCCGGTACGGTACTGGCAGGCGCGGTTCACGATGCCTCGGGCCAGTTGATTTTTGCCGCTGGAACGCTGCTGACCGACAACGTCACATTGCCGGCCGGCAGCCGCCTTGGCGCGGGTATTCGCTTGAATGACGTCACGTCTGTCAAAGCGATTCGCTGGCCTAAAGGCGTGCCGTTGCCGGGGAGCGTCGAAGCCGGTACCAACGCGATCAAAGGCGTGCGCTTGAGTGGATCGCTGGCATTGCTGCGCGGTTCTTTGATTCCGTCGATGACCGACGTGGTGCTGACCGATGGGACGGCCTTTATCGAGTTGCGGCCATTGAACGGCAACCAGCAGGGGCGCAACTGGGCCGTTGCCAGCCTGTTACCGGCCGGCAGCGCGTCCTGGTCGATGCGGGTGGTGGCGGGGGCCGATTTGGGTGCCGCTGATACGCGTGCGATCAAGCCGGTTTCCAGCGACGGCAATCTGCGTCTGGCCGACACTCATTACGGGCTCAAAGTCACTGAAAAGGCACCAACCCTGGTCTGGGGTGAAGGCAACCTGGGTGGCTTCACCCCGGGCGAACCAGTGCCTGACGAGCTCAAGGAATGGTGCGACTGGGCACCGAACTCCTGCGTTTCTGCACCGCGATGGACGTGGGCACCGGACAACTGGATGGGCATGCCCCCGGGGTCACCGATAAGCGATGACGACGTGCTTGCCTGGTGTGGGTCTTTCCCTGAGCTGTGCGTGGAAAACAAACCGGGCATCACCGTCAGGACCCGCACACAGATGTTCAGCGTACTGCGTACCGGTACCGGGGATCTGGACGTGCTCGCCGCCGGTGATCTGAGCATGGACTCACCGTTCGGCGTCTATACCGCCGGCACCCAATCCGAAGAGATCGATCCGCGCTTCAACCAGCCGCGCGGACGTCTGTCGGACAACGGTTCGGTGCTGGGCAGTGCCGGCAGCGATTACGAGCGGTGGGTCACAGGCAACGACAGTCTGTATCAGGCCTGGTACCCGCAAATGGGCGGCAACCTGACCATCAACGCCGGTGGTTCGATTTCGGGGGATGTGCTGGGTCGGCGTGGCCCTTCGGCAACCCTGGAAACACCTGAGCAAGTGCCCAGTGTGGCGGTGGGCAACTGGCTCTGGCGTCAGGGGACCGGCAACAGCGATGTGCCGACGGCGTGGTGGATCAACTTCGGCAGTTATGCGACTCAGCCGTTGCCGGATCAAGGCGTGGATACCGGGCCGTTCCTGGTTGGCTTCACCGGTTTCGGCACGTTGGGTGGCGGCAACATCAGCCTGCGCGCAGGTGCCGATGGGGGCATGGTCAAGGCGTTGGGCGAAAACGCCAACACCAATCTTTACCCCCGTGGCCAAGGCTTGATCGTGGCGGTCGGGAGTACCGGGCGCGTCGGCGACGATGGACGGCTGCAATTGACCGGTGGCGGTGACATGGACATCCGCATCGGCGGTTCGCTCAATCCGTCGTTGCAGGCCCGGGCCGGCAACATTGGCGTGGGAGTCCCCCGACACGACCTGCAAGGCGCTCTGATCAACCTGCGCGGCGCGGCCCGACTGACTGGCGGGGCGCTGGGTGGAATCAATCTGCAGTACGGCGCAGCCTCCTATGTGCAGGACCCACGCGAAGTCCGACCGTTTGACCCGTTCACATCCACCGCTGGCAGTGCCTCCGGCGGCCTGGTCTTGATCCCTGGCGACTCTGGCATGAGCCTCAATACCCGCGGCGACCTGGTGCTGGGTGGTGCGGCGGACCCGGGCCGGGTTCGGTTGCAGAACTCGACGCCGTTCACCACCGCTGACGGTGTCGTGCATGACGGGGGCGGATTGAGTGGTTTCTCGCTATGGACCGATCACACGGCTATCGATCTGTTTTCGGCTGGAGGCAACCTGACGCCAAGCACACAGCTGGGCGAGGTTGACGGGCAGGGCCCCATGATCGGGCGAAACACATCTCCCACCGATGGGCGCTTCGTATATCCGTCGATCCTGCGTGCGGTGGCGGCCCAGGGCTCGATTTATGCCGGGCCGTCGGCGACCTACATGCAAGGCAGCGGATTTTTGCCGGCCACAGCGTACTCCTTGTTGCTGGCGCCCTCGAAGGCCGGGCAACTGGAGCTCCTGGCGCAGGATTCGATCTATGCCGGTGGCTACGCAATCAATCAGTCGGGCGCCAGTCCGTCGGCCATCGCTACGCCATTCACGCCGGCCTTCAATGGCTACGGTAACAACACATCGAAAACGCCGATCATGACCAACCGTGGCAGTGATGGGGTTTCACCCGATAAAAACTTGCGATATCCGCTGTTCGCTTTTGGTGCCAACAGTTACTCGGGTTTGAGTGAGGTGCAGGCGCCCGCACGGTTCTATGCTTTGACCGGTGATCTGGTGGGGGTGCGCAGTGGTGAAACACTGACGTTCAGCCTCTCCAAACGTACCTGGTACGAGGCGGCCAGCCCTGTCTGGATGCTGGCAGGGCGCGACGTCGTGGCTTCCGGTACCTTTCTCGGGCAACCGACCACGGCGCCCAACGGCGAGATGGGGTTACCGAATACAGAGGGTGTCGCCTCGACCGGCAATCTGTTCGTGCACAACAATTCACGGGATATTTCCCGGGTCTCGGCAGGGCGCGACATCCTCTACAGCAGCTTCGACATCGCCGGCCCGGGTGTGCTGGACATCAAGGCAGGGCGCAACATCCTGATGGAGGACCGTGCCAGCATTACCAGCATCGGACCGATTCTGGCGGGGGACAACCGCCCCGGCGCCAGCCTGGTGATGCAGGCCGGTACGGGCGCACAGGGGGCGGACTATTCTCGGTTCATCGCCCGTTACCTGAACCCGCAGAACCTCGCGGACCCGAACGCATCCCTCAACGGGCAACCGGGCAAAGTGGTCAAGACTTACCTCGATGAACTGCAGAGCTGGCTGACCCTCGGCTACGGCTTCAGCGGCAACGCCGAACAGGCGCAAGCCTTCTTCGCTGCACTGCCAAGCGCCGAGCAGGCGATCTTCGCCCGTCAGGTGTACTTCGCCGAACTGCGTGCCGGCGGCCTGGAATACAACGACGCCGATGGCCCACGCAAAGGCAGTTATCTGCGCGGTCGCAATGCCATTGCCTCGTTGTTCCCGACCACCGATGTGGCCGGCAACCCGATCCGTTATGACGGCGACATCACTCTATATGGCGGTGCCGGGGTCAAGACGCTGTTCGGTGGTGATATTCAGATGCTTACGCCGGGCGGTGGTCAGGTGTTCGGCATCGAGGGCGCGGCGCCGCCATCCACGGCGGGCATCATCACCCAGGGCTCGGGCAACATTCAGCTCTATTCCCAGGGCAGCATTCTGCTGGGGCAGAGCCGGATCATGACCACGTTTGGCGGCTCGATCCTTGGCTGGTCAGCCGAGGGCGACATCAACGCCGGTCGCGGTTCGAAAACCACCGTGGTCTACACCCCGCCGAAACGCGTGTACGACACCTGGGGCAACGTGACCCTGTCGCCATCGGTGCCAAGCACCGGTGCCGGTATCGCCACGCTCAACCCGATTGCCGAAGTGGCCCCGGGGGACATCGACCTGATCGCGCCGCTGGGCACCATCGATGCGGGCGAGGCGGGGATTCGCGTCTCGGGCAACGTCAACATCGCCGCGCTGACGGTGGTCAACGCTGCCAACATCTCGGTGCAGGGCAAAGCGACCGGCGTGCCGGTGGTGTCGGCGGTCAACACCGGGGCGATCACCTCCGCCAGTTCCGCCGCGTCGTCGGCGACCCAGGCGGCGGAAGACGTTGCCCGTCAGCAACAGGCCGCGTCGCGCCAGAACCAGGCTTCGGTGTTCACCGTGCAGGTACTGAGCTTCGGCAACGAACAACTGGCCCCGACCCGCGACGGCGCCAGCCGCGCACCGACGCCGGGCTACAACCCCAACAGCCCGGTGCAGGTGCTGGGCGCCGGAGCGCTGGATGAACAGGCGAAACTGCAGCTGACCGAAGAGGAGCGGGGACAGCTGACGTTGTAAAGAACTCTCGTGCAGTACGCTTCGGGCGGCCAATTGGCCGCCCTTTTTTTATGGTGATGAGGTTGGAGGGTATTTTTGTCGGGCGTGAAGTACCGTCAGTATTTTGATGTGGCCATTCACTCGATAGACCAGCAGATAGTTCGGATGAATCACCATTTCGCGAGTGCCAGGCACTCGGCCAGGTCGGAAACCATAAGGTATTGATGAAAGTCGCTGTGCTGCTGCACCCACCTTGTTTCTTAGCGAAATTGAAGCGTTGGTATTGTGTTGCTCGATGTATTTGAAGATGTCAGCCAGTTGACGCGAGGACTTGCTGCTCCATTCAAGCTGCAGCGCGGCGCTTCCTGCGTATCTCTTCCAGCATCTGGTCGAGCATTGCCATAACTTCATCATGGGGAATGCCAGGACTTGGATCATCCAGTGCATCCTGTATCTCTGCACGAAACCAGCGATCGTAGCTCTCTGCCTCTTCTTCGGATTCGAAGTCAGAGTAATACGGGGAAAGTAATAAGCTCATAGTGATCTCCGTGATCAATCTCGGCAGTTTAAGGGGGAATGGCCCATTGTCGTCACTGGCAGACGATGTACCCCATGAACCCTGAGGAACCATGGGATAACGAAGCCCAGTATCTGCAAGCGTCCCTTTGAAATCTGCCGGACGTTTCCCTCCGTTGTCCGGCAATCTCGACCGCCGCTGTAGGCCTATTCCTCCCCTCTGTTTTTCAGGTTTCCAGCCTACAAATCCGCGCGCACCTTCCTACAAATGCACTCAGAACGCATACGGAATACTCACCTTCGCCCACAACATTTCCCCCTCTGGCCGGTTCTCCACGTCGAATTCCTTGGCCCAGCGGATCTCGGCGCTGGCGTACTTGAGGAAGGTGAAGTGCAGCGCCGGGCCGATGGCGAAGACCTTGCCGCGTACGCCGTCGTTCACGTCTTCGCCGGCGAACTGCACGGTGTGGCCGAACTGTTTGTCGTCGGTGGTCTGCTTGAGGTAGTAGCCGTTGATGCCGAGCATCAGGTCGTCGGTGATCTTGTAGCTGGCCGAGTAATCGAAGTGGAAGATCTGCCCGGATTTGTAGTCGGTGTCCTTGTTCTTCTCGTTGAAGCTGTAGGTGGTTTTCATCGACACCTCGGTGCGCTCGGTTGGCAGCCAGGTGAAGGAAAACAGCGGCTTGTAGGTGTAGAAATTGTTGCTGGTGTTGGCCAGCCGATCGACGCTGTATTCGCCGGTGGGCACGGTGATTTCCACGGCGGCGCCGAGGGTCAGGTCCTTGCCCATGTCCCACAGGATGATCGGCGCGATGGTGGTATCGCCCATGCCTTCACGGGTGTCGCTCAGGCCGAACACCGAGACTTCCTGTTTGAGCCACGGCTGGGCGATGTAACCGGCCAGTCGTCCGCCGAAAATCCGCACCGGGCTCAGGTAATCGAGACGCGGGATGACGGCGGTGGATTCGATCTCGACATTCGGCACCTTGCCGCCGAGCGAACTGATGTTGAGCTTTCGTGACTTGTAGTGGTTGTAGTAGAGGTTGAAGGCGACCATGTTCTCCGGAAGGCTGTCGACTTCCAGCGGCAGCATGAAGAAGCCGTCGGTGCCAGGGCCGATGTTGTCGACGCCAGCTTCGGTGGCCAGCGCCGGCAGGGTCGCGGCGCAGCCGAGCAGGCTCAGCGCCAGTCGCACAGGGAATGTCGCGCGGTTCGGGGTCATGTCCGTCCTCATTATTATTGTGTTTGGGCGCAACGCCGGCACGCAGGGCGCCCGGCCACTATAGAAATAAGCCCTTGGCGCACGACAGGGCAGGGTATTGGCGGACACGTAAGGGGACTTCTGCGGACAGCCCGCCAACCCTGTGCTAACTTCCTTCGACATAACCGGTTACAAAAATAACAATTCAGCGTGATCCGGAATGTCAGCCTCCATGAACGTAAAAGTCCAAGACCCGACCTTCGAACTGGCGCTGGTGTCGCCATTTCTCCTGCAAACCCTGGCCGAAGTCGCCGCCAACAAGGGCATCGAGCCGCAGAGTCTGTGCCGTGGCCTGGGTTTTGATTTCGAGGATTTGCAGGATCCGGCGCAGAGGATTTCCTATCGCCAGGCCGTGGCCATGATCCAGCGTGCGCTTAAAGCGTTGCCCAATCAGGGGCTGGGCCTGTGGGTCGGTGCGCAGAATGTGCTCGGTACGCTGGGGCTGCTGGGGCACGTGCTGTCGCTGTGCAAGACCTTGCGCGATGCGTTCGAAATCGGGGTCCGGCATCAGCACACCTCCGGTGGGATCGTGGTTTCCAGCGTCGATGTGGTGGGCGATCAGGTGTACGTCGACGTCGAATGCCGCCTGCCGTTTGCCGAGGTGCAGGTGTTTGCGGTGGAAGAGTTTTTCGCCAGCCTGCTGGTCTATGGCCGGGCGCTGGTGGGCGAGACGTTCAAGCCGATTGCCGTGGAGTTCATGCACGCCGCGCCGGACTACGTCGATGAATACCGGCGGCTGCTGGGGCCGGAGGTGCGCTTCGGGTGCCTGCACAATCGCATGCTGATCGACGTGCAGTGGCTGGATGTGAACCTGCCCAACCACCATTCGCTGGCGCTGCGTCAGGCGGTCAAGTTGCTGGAGCTGGAGGCGGCGCAGGTTCATCAGAAACTCGATCTGATCCAGGCTGTGGAGCGGGCGATTGCGCGGGATCTGAGTCGGGGCAGTCACATTGAAAAGATTGCTGGTGACTTGAACATGAGCAGCCGTACTTTGCGTCGGCGGCTGACTGAGCATTCGTTGACGTTCGAGGCGTTGCTGGAGCAAGTGCGCCAGGCGCGAACCATGAGTTTGCTGGCCAATCCTGAGATGCCGATTGAGCGGATTACCGAGGAAGTCGGCTACAGCGACGTGCGTAGTTTTCGCCGGGCGTTCAAGCGCTGGACGGGGAAGAGTCCGAGTGCGTGGCGCATGGAAAGTTCTGTGATTTGACTTGAGACCGATCTCCCTCACCCCAGCCCTCTCCCGGAGGGAGAGGGAGCCGACCGAGTTGTCTTGCGCGATACATCGACCTGAAAATTCTTTGTCGATTATGGATTCACCATCGTTCGTTCAGGTCGGCGTACCTCCTCAATTTTCCCCAATCAGTTCCCTCTCCCTCCGGGAGAGGGCTAGGGTGAGGGGCTTTTGAAGCTATCCAACCCATTTCAACCCCCCACAAACCCTCCGGCTACAGTTAAACTCCGCGCTCTTTCCAAGGAGTCGACATGAGTTACTACCAGCCGGGCATTCTCGCCACCCCTGTTCCGCCGCAAGCACGTCACCTGTTTTTCGCCCTCGAGTCGGTTGAAGCGCTGCCGCAGGCGATCGACAACCTGCTGAACCTGGTGGACGGCAAGTCGGCGGTGGTCGGTTTCGGTGAATCCCTGGCCAAGGCCCTGAATGTGAACATCGACGGCCTGCGCAGCTTCCCGGCGCTGACCGGCGTTGGCGTGGAAAACCCGTCGACCCAGCACGCCCTGTGGGTCTGGCTGCACGGCATCGACCGTGGTGATCTGCTCAACCGCAGCACTGCACTTGAGGCCGCACTGGCCCCGGCGCTGCGTCTGGTGCAGATGCAGGAAGCCTTCCGCCACAAGGACGGTCATGACCTCACCGGTTATGAAGACGGCACCGAAAACCCGCATGACGAAGCCGCCATCGCCGCCGCACTGCAAAGTGAAGGCGCTGACGGACTGGTCGGCGGTAGCTTCGCCGCGATCCAGCAATGGCAGCACGACCTCAAGGGTTTCCATGCGCTGTCCGCCGAGGACAAGGACAACATCATGGGCCGTCGCCTGAGCGACAACGAAGAGATCGACGACGCCCCGGTGTCCGCCCACGTCAAACGCACCGCCCAGGAAAGCTTCGCCCCGGAAGCGTTCGTGGTGCGCCGTTCGATGCCGTGGATCGAAGGCGACCGCGCCGGCCTGATGTTCCTGGCGTTCGGCTTCTCCCTCGATGCCTTCGAAGCACAACTGCGCCGCATGAGCGGTCTGGAAGACGGCATCACCGACGGTCTGTACCGCATCAGCCGGCCGATTACCGGCGGCTACTACTGGTGCCCGCCGCTGCAAAACGGCCACCTCGATCTGCGCGCACTGCGCATCGGCTGAGGCACAAGAATGAACGTGGTGCGTTGGGGCATGATCGGTTGCGGCAGCGTCGCTGAACGCAAGAGCGGACCGGCCTTCTACAAGGCGCCCGGTTCGGCGTTGGTCGCAGTGATGGGGCGCCGCCTCGAAGCCGTGACCGATTACGCCGCGCGCCACGGCATTGATCGGACTTACACCGACGTCGATGCCTTGATCAACGACCCCGAGGTGGACGCGGTGTACATCGCCACGCCACCCGACAGTCACCACGCCTACAGCCTGAAGGTCGCCGCCGCCGGCAAGCATTGCTGCGTGGAAAAACCCATGGCCCTCAATGCCGGGCAAAGCCGCGAGATGCAGCAGGTATTTGCCGACGCCGGCCTGCACCTGTTCGTGTCCTATTACCGCCGTTCACTGCCGCGTTTCCAGCAGGTTCGGCAATGGCTGGAGCAGGGACGTATCGGTGAGGTGCGGCATCTGAGCTGGACGCTGACCAAGGCACCATCGACCAAGGATCTGGACGGCAGCGCAAACTGGCGCACTGATCCGGCGGTGGCGGGTGGCGGGTATTTCGCGGATCTGGCCAGCCATGGCTTTGACCTGTTCCAGTACCTGCTCGGCGACATCGTCGAAGTCGCCGGCTTCACCGCACGCCAGGCCGGGTTGTATGCGGCGGAAGATGCGGTCAGCGCCAGTTGGCGATTCGCCTCGGGCGCGTTGGGCATGGGCTGCTGGAGTTTCGTTGCGGACCGGCGCGAGGATCGGGTCGAGATCATCGGCAGCCAAGGGCGGATCGGGTTTTCGGTGTTCGACGAGCATCCGGTCGAGCTGCATGCCGATGAACACATCAGCCTGGAAATCCCCCATCACGAACACATCCAGTGGCACCACGTGCTGGGCATGAACGCGCAGATTCGGGGTGAGTCGCAGCACCCGGCAATCGCCGCCGAAGCCCTCAAGACCGATTGGGTCATGGATCAGATCCTCAAGCGCCACTGAAGGCGCATCTAAGGTTATGCCCAAACAATATTTCTCAAGCTTGTCATAACGTCTCTAAGATCACGTCATAACTCGTTATAACAAGTGATCCCGTGATGACCGATAACGTTCTCTCTCTTGGCAGCGTACCGCTGCACACCCAACTGCGCGACGTGCTGCGCGCCCGGATTCTCGACGGCGAATACCCGCAAGACAGCCAGATGCCGTCCGAAAGCGAGCTTGGCACGCTGTTCAAGGTCAGCCGCATCACCGTGCGCCAGGCCCTGGGTGATCTGCAAAAAGAAGGGCTGATCTTCAAGATCCACGGCAAAGGCACCTTCGTTGCCAAACCCAAGACCTTTCAAAACGTCAGCACCCTGCAAGGCCTAGCCGAGTCCATGACCGGCCGTGGCTACGAGGTGATCAACCGCCTGCGCAGCTTCAAATTCATCGCCGCCGACAAACTGGTCGCCGAGCGTTTGCAGGTCGCCGAAGGCGAAATCGTCGCGCAGATAAAGCGTGTACGGCTGATCAACCGCGAGCCGATTTCGCTGGAAATCACCTACCTGCCTAAAGCCGTCGGCGAGCGGCTGGAGAAGGCCGATCTGGTCACCCGCGACATCTTCCTGATCCTCGAAAACGACTGCGGTATCGCCCTCGGCCACGCCGATCTGGCCATCGACGCGGTGCTGGCCGACAGCGACCTGACCCAGGCGCTGAACGTCGAGGCCGGCTCGCCGATCATGCGCATCGAACGGCTGACCCATGACGCCAACGGCCAGCCGCTGGACTTCGAACACCTTTACTACCGTGGCGATGCGTTCCAGTACCGCCTGCGGATCGACCGGCAAAAAGGGGCCTGAACATGACCCGCAATACTCTCGAACAGGAATACGACATCGTCGTGATCGGCGGCGGCACTGCCGGCCCGATGGCCGCGATCAAGGCCAAGGAAAAGAACAAGGAACTGCGCGTGCTGCTGGTCGACAAGGCCAACGTCAAGCGCAGCGGCGCGATCAGCATGGGCATGGACGGCCTGAACAACGCGATCATTCCCGGCCATTCGACGCCCGAGCAGTACACCAAGGAAATCACCATCGCCAACGACGGCATCGTCAATCAGGCGGCGGTATACGCCTACGCCACCCACAGCTTTGAAACCATCGAGCAGCTCGACCGCTGGGGCGTGAAGTTCGAGAAGGACGAGACCGGCGATTACGCGGTGAAGAAAGTCCACCACATGGGCGCCTACGTGCTGCCGATGCCCGAAGGGCACGACATCAAGAAAGTCCTGTATCGCCAGTTGAAGCGGGCGCGGGTGAGCATCACCAATCGACTGGTCTGCACCCGTTTGCTGACCGACGAGGAGGGCGCCGTCAACGGTGTGATGGGCTTCGATTGCCGCACCGCCGACTTCCATGTGATCAAAGCCAAGGCAGTGATTCTTGCCTGCGGCGCTGCCGGACGACTCGGTCTGCCGTCCTCGGGTTATCTGATGGGCACCTACGAAAACCCGACCAATGCCGGCGACGGTTACGCCATGGCGTATCACGCCGGGGCCGAACTGGCGAACCTCGAGTGCTTCCAGATCAACCCGCTGATCAAGGACTACAACGGGCCGGCCTGCGCCTACGTCACCGGCCCGCTGGGTGGCTACACCGCCAACAACAAGGGCGAACGCTTCATCGAGTGCGACTACTGGAGCGGGCAGATGATGTGGGAGTTCCACCAGGAACTGGAGAGCGGCAACGGCCCGGTGTTCCTCAAACTCGATCACCTGGCCGAGGAAACCATCCAGAACATCGAGGAAATCCTCCACAGCAACGAACGTCCAAGCCGCGGCCAGTTCCACGCCAATCGCGGCACCGACTACCGCACGCAGATGGTCGAGATGCACATCTCGGAAATCGGTTTTTGCAGCGGCCACTCGGCGTCCGGCGTGTGGGTCAACGAGCGGGCCGAAACGTCGGTGAAAGGTTTGTACTCGGCCGGTGACATGGCCGCCGTGCCGCACAACTACATGCTTGGCGCGTTCACTTACGGCTGGTTCGCGGGCAACAACGCGGCGGAGTTTGTCGCCGGGCGCGAGTTCTCTGCGCTGGATGCCGAGCAGATCGAGAAGGAAAAGACCCGGGTCTACGCACCGCTGGATCGCGAGCATGGTCTGCCGCCGGCGCAGGTCGAGTACAAGCTGCGGCGCTTCGTCAACGACTACCTGCAACCGCCGAAAGTGACCAAGAAGATGGAAATCGGCCTGCAACGCTTCAGCGACATCGAACGCGATCTCGACGAGATGAAGGCCAACAACGCCCACGAACTGATGCGCGCCATGGAAACCAGCGTGATTCGCGACTGCGCCGAAATGGCCGCCCGCGCTTCGCTGTTCCGCGCCGAAAGCCGCTGGGGCCTGTACCACTACCGCGTCGATCACCCGCAACGGGACGACCGCGAATGGTTCTGCCACTGCCACCTGAAGAAGGGCGAGGACGGGCGCATGACCAGTTTCAAGAAAGCCGTCGAGCCTTACATCATCCCGCTCGACGCCGAGGAAATGCAGGCTTACGACCGCCTTCGGGTCGGCGCTTTCGCCGCTTGATGCACCACTAGAGAGAGTCCGAACCATGGCCTATCAAGCCCAGGAAATCTTCTTCCGCTCCAACGCCCCCGTCACCGTGGACGAGGACAAATGCATAGCCGAAAAGGGCTGCACCGTGTGCGTCGACGTCTGCCCGATGGACCTGCTGGCGATCAACCCGGCCACGCAAAAGGCCTACATGGCCTTCGATGAATGCTGGTACTGCATGCCGTGCGAAAAGGACTGCCCGACCGGTGCGGTGAAAGTCGAAATCCCGTATCTGCTTCGCTAAAACGCTATCCGGCAACACCGGACGCCTGATTCAACACACCCCTCGTTTCCCACCGCGCCCTGATCGCGGCGGAGACGAACATCCTAAAAATGATTCGAGGGGATTCAACCATGTTGCGTGCAGCAATCGCCGGTCTGGTACTGGCTTCGTTCACCCTGTCGGCCTCGGCCGAAACCATCCGCATTGCCATCGGCACCCAGGACACCACCATCAACTGCGCCGCCGGCGGCCTGTTGATTCGCGAGCTGGGCCTGCTCGACAAATACCTGCCTCACGACGGCGCCTACAAAGACGCCAAGTACGACGTGCAGTGGAAGAACTTCACCAGCGGCGCACCGCTGACCAATGAGATGGTCGCCGGCAAACTCGACTTCGGCGCCATGGCCGATTTTCCCGGTGCGTTCAACGGCGTGGCGTTCGAAACCGCCGGCAAACACAGCCTGTTCATCAGCGTGTTGTCGGGCAGTATCAAGGGCAGCGGCAACGGCATCGTGGTGCCGAGCGCGTCCGGCGTGCAGTCGCTGAGTGAGCTCAAGGGCAAGACCATTTCCGTACCGTTTGCGTCCACTGCCCACGGCATGTTGCTGCGCGCCGTGGCGGAGCAGGGCTGGGATCCGCTCAAGGACGTGAACATCATTGCCCAGCCGCCAGAGGTTGCGGGCTCCGCGTTGCAGGCCGGCAAGATCGACGCCCACGCCGACTTCGTGCCGTTCGCCGAACTGTTCCCGAGCCGTGGCTTCGCCCGCAAGATCTACGACGGCGCCCAGGCCAATGCGCCGACCTTCCACGGTGCGCTGGTCGATCAGGCCTACGCGAAAAAGTACCCGGAAATCGTCGTCGCCTACCTGCGTGCGAGCATCGAGGCCAATCAACTGCTGGCCGCCGAACCCGAGAAATACAGCGAACTGATCGCCAAGGTGACTGGCGTCGATGCTGAGGTCAATTACCTGTTCCACGGCCCGCTGGGCGTACAGACCCGCGACCTGAGCTGGAAGCCGGAATATCGCCAGGCCGTGGGCACCGCCATCGACACGTTGAAGTTGCTGAAGAAGGCGGATCGCGGGCTCGATCTGAATACCTTTATTGACGATCAGTACATTCGTGCGGCGTTCAAGGCTTCGAATCTGGATTACACGGCGCAACTGGCCAGCTACGCGCAGACGCCATTGAAGTCTGTCGATGCGGTGACTGGAAAAGCTATCAGCGATTTCAGTCATGTCGCGGAAATCTGGGTGCGCGGCGAGGACAGGGTTCGGCGGTATGCCTCGGCTGAAGAGGCGTTCACCGCACTGGCGGGCCTGAAGTCGGAAGGCAAGAACATCCGGGCGGTGTATGCCCAGGCGAGTGACAGCGGGATCAAGTTGCTGGCGGAGCAGGCGTGGTTTGCCAGTGATGCGAAGGGGCGGCTCAGCGCGTTTTTGCTCAAGGGGCAGGCGCAGCAATTTGCTTCGGCGCAGGGCGGGAAGGTGTTTGACTTCACCGATGCCACGACCCAGGCCGTGGCTGCACGTTAACAGCAGATCAAAAGCTCCCCCTCACCCTAACCCTCTCCCGGAGGGAGAGGGGACTGACGGTGTTGTTCTGAAGAGTTACGCCGACCTGAGATATCGAGCCGAACTCAGGTTTGAAAATCATGAACATCTGCTCGTTCTCGAGTCGGGTACAGGTTTTGAAAGGCTTGAAGATCTGCCCCCTTTCCCCCTCGCCCCCTTGGGGGCGGTCCGACGTTTCGGGAGGGCTGGGGTGAGGGGGTTCGATCTCAGTCATCACACGGAATTCCGATCCATGAAAATCCCGAAAGCCCGCTGGACCACCAGAGCAACCTCCATAGCGTTCTGCCTGCTCTTCTGGCAACTAGCCGCCAGCCACCACTGGAACCTCGGCCTCGTCACCTTCGCCAACGTCCCGACCCCGCTGGCCGTGATCGAAGCCGCGCTCGGCCTCGGTGACTCCGGCAAGCTCATCCAGCACCTGAGCGCGAGCCTCGGCCGGGTCTTTGCCGGTTACCTCGCGGCGCTGGTGATCGGCATCGCCCTGGGCCTGGCCATCGGCCGTTCGAAGTGGGCCGAAGACCTGCTGCTGCCACCGCTGGAAGTGCTGCGCCCAATCCCCGCCGTGGCATGGATTCCACTGGCCATCCTGATGTTCCCATCCTCCGAACTGTCGATGGTCTTCATCACCTTCACCGGCGCGCTGTTCCCGATCCTGCTCAACACCGTGCACGGCGTCGAAGGCGTCGACCCGCGTCTGATCGCCTCGGCCAAAAGCCTCGGGGCAGGGCGTCGGGCGATCCTGCTGGAAGTGATCCTGCCAGGCGCCGCGCCGAGCATCATCACCGGCCTCGCGATCGGCATGGGCACGTCGTGGTTCTGTCTGGTGACCGCCGAAATGATCTCCGGCCAGTTCGGCATCGGTTACTACACCTGGGAGTCCTACACCATCCAGAACTACGCCGACATCGTGGTCGGCATGTTGCTGATCGGCGTGTTGGGCATGGGCAGCAGCCTGCTGATCAAACGCTTGGGCGGGCTGTTCACGCCCTGGCATCGACCACGAGGAAAAGCCTGATGAGCGTGATGCAAACCCCGGAAGGGCGGATCGATATCCGCCAGTTGTCCATCGTCCTCGGCGAAGGTCGGCAAGCGTTCGAAGCGGTGCAGGGGCTGGATTGCCAGATCGAGCCGGGCCAGTTCGTGTGCATTCTCGGCCCGTCCGGTTGCGGCAAGTCGACCTTGCTCGGTGCGCTGGCCGGGCATCTGCAACCCCATGGCGGACAGTTGAAAGTCGATGGCGCCGAAGTGTCCGGCCCGTCACCGCAGCGCGGCATGGTGTTTCAGCATCACACCCTGTTCCCGTGGCGCACGGTGCGCGACAACGTTGCCTTCGGCCTGAAGATGCGCGGCATCGGCAAGGTCGAGCGCCATCGCGCCGCCGATGAAATCCTCAAATTGGTCGGCCTCGAAGGTTTCGCCGAGCGCTGGCCCGATCAGCTTTCCGGCGGCATGCAGCAACGGGTGGAGATCGCCCGGGTGCTGGTCAATCGCCCTCGGCTGTTGCTGATGGACGAACCCTTCGGCGCACTGGACGCGCTGACCCGCCTGAACATGCAGGAACTGCTGCTGGATATCTGGACGCGGATTCGCACCACCGTGGTGTTCGTCACCCATGACATCGACGAAGCGCTGTTCCTCGCCGATCGCTTGCTGGTGATGAGCGCGCGGCCCGGGCGGATCATCGAAGACCTGCGCCTGGATTTCCCCCGGCCACGCACCACCGAACTGGTGACCAGCCACGAGTTTTCGCGCCTCAAGCGCCACTGCCTCGACCTGCTGCGCCACGACAACGACCGACCGCTGCCGCGCCTCAACCCGCTCGGCCTGCCTCCCGAAAACGCCTTGCCGAGATTTGCCCTGTGACTTCATTTTTTGCTGTGACCGATAACGACGACATTCTCGCCCTGCAACCACGCCTCACCGCTGATGACGCCGGTGTACGGCGGATTGCCCTGATCGATCTGGCCGACCTCGAAGAGCCGGACGGTCTGCTCTGGCTGGTCGAGCGCCTGGCCGAAGACCCCGCCGAAGAAGTGCGTGCCGAAGCGGCGCGTCTGTTGGAAGCCTGGGAAGACGAGCCGGTGGTTGAAGCGCTGTGCCAGGCGCTGACGGATCCGTCGCCGGCGGTGCAAGCCGCAGCGGCGCAGAGCCTGAGCCTGCTCAAGACCGAAGCGGCGGGCAGGGTGATTCTGCCGTGGACCAGCCATGCCGAAACCGGCGTGCGGATTGCCGCGTTCCGGGCCTTGCGCGAATTGCGTTTCCCCGGCGCTGCGCCGGCCGCCATTCAGGCGCTGAACGATGCCGACGCCAGTGTCCGTCGCGAAGCCGTCGGTGTGCTCGGCTGGCTCAAGCAACTCGACGCGTTGCCAGCCCTGGCCCGCCTGGCGAGTGATGACCCGGACACCGAAGTGCGCCGCGCCGCTACCGGCGCCCTGGGTCTGGCAAGTGACGCCGAAGTACTGCCCGCATTGCGTCAGGCCTTGCAGGACCAGGCCTGGCAAGTGCGCGAAGAAGCCGCGACCACCCTTGGCAAGGTCGGCCATACAGACGCGGGCCCGGCGCTGATCGAAGCCTTGGCCGACGACTACTGGCAGGTGCGCCTGCGCGCCACCCGCAGCCTCGGGCGCCTCAAGTACGTCGCTGCCCTCGACGCCCTGATCGACACCCTCGGTCATCGCATCAGCAACCTGCGCAAGGAAGCCGCGCTGGCCCTCGGCGAATTGAACGATCGTGGGGCGGTGGCGGCATTGCAGGCCGCGCAGGACGACGGCGACCCGGAAGTGCGCAAAGCCGTGCGGATTGCCTTGAGTCAGCTGCAATGAATCCGCTGTCGGTCGGCAATTCCCAAAGTGAACACCGGTTACGGCTGAGCTGGCCGGATGGCCGCGAGCAGTTGCTCGACCATGCCGAACTGCGCCGCCAGTGCCCGTGCTCGCAATGCCGGGCATTTCGCCTGCGGGGCTCGCCGCCCATGGTTGACCCGCGTGTGCGGGTCATCGAATTGAACGCTCAGGGTTACGGCCTGCAACTGGTGTTCAGCGATGGCCATCAGCGCGGGATTTACCCGTGGGCCTATCTGGCGCAGCTGGAGGGGATCACTGTCCCGCCGTCATCGCCGGCCGGCAGCCATGGAAAATATCCAGCCCCGGCTGATACAGCGACGTCCTGACTTCGAACAACCCCAGCACCGAATGGAACAGGTTGTCGTGGCTCAGATCCGGCTGGCTGCTTTTGCCTTGCAGGCAGCCACGGTCGATGCCCAGTTGCGCCAGGGTGTTGTTGCCGAACCACATCACCATCGGCACATGGGTCTGGGCTTCCGGCGCCAGCGCATAGGGCGCGGCGTGCAGGTAGAGGCCGTTCTCGCCCAGGGATTCGCCATGGTCGGACACGTACAGCATCGATGTATCGAGGTGGTCCTGATTGCGCTTGAGCAGCTCGATCACCTTGGCCAGGAAATGGTCGGTGTAGAGGATCGTGTTGTCGTAGACGTTGACCAGTTCGTCACGGCTGCAACTGCCCAACTGATTGGTGTGGCAGATCGGTTTGAAGCGCTCCATGTCCTTCGGATAGCGCTCGTAGTATTCCGGGCCGTGGCTGCCGTCGGCGTGCAGAACGATGATCGCGTTGCCCTTGAGGCTGTCGATGTAGCCTTGCAGGTCGGCCAGCAGCGCCTCGTCGAGGCAGTTGTTGCCGTCGCAGAACGGTCCCGGCTGATTCTTCGCGATGTCGCGGTTCGGCACGCGCAGGCAGGTGCCCTTGCAGTCGCTGTTGTTGTCCAGCCACAGCACCTGCACGCCGGCCCGTTGCAGGATGTCCAGCAGGCCTTCGTAGGTTTTGCCTTTCTTGTCGCTGTAGTCCTCGCGGGGGAACATCGAGAACATGCACGGCACCGACACCGCCGTCGAAGTGCCGCAGGAATGCACCTGGGTGAAATTGAGAATGTCGAGTTTGCTCAGCTCGGGGTTGGTCTCACGCTCATAGCCGTTGAGCGAGAAATGGTCGGCCCGGGCGGTTTCGCCGACCACGAACACCATCAGCGATTTCTTCTCGCGACCGGCTGCCTTGGCGCTCATTACCGCGTCTTCGCCGATGGCCTGCACCACGAAATGCTTTTTGATCCCCAGCCGCTGCTTGGTGTATTTGCTGATCGCGTAGATGTAGTTGGTCGGGTTGATGAAGTGGGTGAGCTTGTCTTCCTCGCGAAAGATCGGCGCGTAGGTCGAATAGAACGCGCCCACCGAAGCGCCGATCACCAGCACGCAGGCCGCGATCACCAGCACCTTGTTCAGCAAGCCCCGAAAGAACGGCCGATAAACCACCGGCCAGCGCCAGATCAGCACGGCCGGCAACACACCGAGCAACAACACGTAAGCCAGCAGTTTGCCGCTGAACAGCGCCGTGGCTTCCCCGGGATTGGTTTCGAACACGTTCTGGATCATCACCGTGTCGATGGTGATTCCGTATTCGTTCATGAAATACGCGGCGCAGGCGGAGAGCAGGGCCACCAGCGTGAGCGCCGGTTTCAGCGTGCAGCGAAACGACACCAGCGTCAGCAGCAGCGTGATCGCCGCCCAGAGAAACAGCCCGAAGGACGCGAAGAACGCCAGTTTGTGCGCGCCTTGCAGGGTGATCAGCGTTCCCAGCGCCTTCCAGGTCGCCAGGTTGTACAGCGCCACCAGTGCCAGCGAAAACAGCAGCACCAGGCGGGTCGGAGTGATGGACGGTAAACGCAGTCCTTTGCCCAAAGCCATTTCGATACTTTCCTCTACGTCAGTCGAAAACCCGTACGGTTACGCGCGTAACTGTAGAAGAACATTGGTAAAAATTCCGTAAACATCCGGTAACAAAATCACGGTAATTGCAAAAAAATGTGGGCGCCAGCAGGCCGGCTCCCACGGGGGAATTGCGGTGGGTCAGAAGGATTTGCTGACGCTGGCGACGACCGTCGCCGTGCACACGTCCTTGAAGCCCCAACTGCTCAGGCACTGGCTCTGCGAGAGATCGGTGTCGATGTAGCTCAGGCCCAGTACCACGCCGGCCAGGTTGTGGGTCAGTTTGACTTCCCACTCCCGGTAGGACTCTTCGCTGTGGCCGGATCCCGAGTACATGTGCGGGTCCTTGAAGTCCATGTTGCCGTAGCGCAGCTTCAGCCCGGAATCCAACGGCAATTCGGTTTCATAGCCGATGTAGCTGTAGAGCGAACTCTGTTTGCTGTCGATACCCGGCGCGTCACTGGAGTAATAGGCCGCGAGTTTCACGCCGTAGGCGCTGAGAATCGAATACACCTCGCTCTGGTTGAACTGGCTCTCCTTGGGATACGCGTATTTGATGTAGCCCAGATCCAGACTCACAGCCTCGGTCGCCTGCCACAGCCAGCCGGCGTAGTAATCGACTTCCTGACGGGTTTTCAGGCCGCCGCCGAAATCGACGTTCGAGCTCCACGCGCCGAGATACAAGCCGTTGCTGTGGGCCAGGGTCAGACCGGCCTGTACGGCCGGATCGTTCTGGGTCTGGGAGATGCCGCGGGTGCGGTAGTCGCTGGCCAGGGTCAGGTCGACCAGCACCGCGAAATCATCGCTCAATGGGATCGCGTGGCTGCTCAAGGGCAGCAGGCTCAAGGAAGTGAGGGCGAACAGGGGCAATGCTTTCATGTGAAGTCCCGTTGTTGTGGTTGTTATGGGCAGGAAGCGGGCAAGGCTGCGCCGGACCCCGGCGACGGGCGCGGGGTCGGGCAGCGGATACGGCGATTGTTATTAGAGGGTAGGGGCGTAGACCTGACGGCCGGCGAACCAGGTTTGCAGGACCTGAGTGTCATGCAGGGCCTTGTCGTCGACGCTGAACACGTCGCGATCGAGCACGATGAAATCGGCCTGTTTGCCGGGGCTCAGCGAGCCGATCTGCTTTTCCAGGCCGATGGTTCGCGCGGCGTTGGCGGTGTAGGCGTAGAACATGGTTTCGCGGTCCAGGCGTTCGTCGGCGTTGAGCACGCCCAGCGGCCCGGTGCGG
Source organism: Pseudomonas sp. CH235 (assembly GCF_004368175.1). Lineage (NCBI taxonomy): Bacteria > Pseudomonadati > Pseudomonadota > Gammaproteobacteria > Pseudomonadales > Pseudomonadaceae > Pseudomonas > Pseudomonas sp. CH235. The sequence goes on along the minus strand of NZ_RRZJ01000015.1, from coordinate 79,986 downwards.
GTGATGGCCTGGGCCATGGCGTTCCACGGGTTCGGCGAGGACACCGGCCAGTCGCTGGCGCCGGCAATCGTCGCGCCTTGCTTGAGCAGCGAATGCGCCGGGTATTGATAGCGGAAAGCGAGGGCGCTGACGTAAGGCTTGATCATGTCGGTGGTGTAGTCGTCGGCGCTGGCCCACAGCAGTTGCATCGAGGCAATCACGTTCAACGGCTTGAAGCGGGCGAACTCCTTCGGGTTGACCATTTGCAGGTGCGTGATCGAGTGCGTTACGCCGCTCTGCCGGTCCTTGCGCGCCTGGGCGATGCCGTTCAGGGATTCGCGCACCGCGCGGTCGCCGATGGCGTGGATGTGCACCAGCCAGCCGCGCTGGTCGATGGCGCTGACCAGTTCGCCGAAGTGCTGCGGATCGATCAGCAGTTCGCCCTGTTTGTGCGAGTTGCTGTAGGGATCGATCATCGCCGCGCTCTGGGCCGGGTATTCGATCACGCCGTCAGCGAAGATCTTGATCCCCGGCAGCGTCAGGTTGGGGATGCCCTGAAACTGCCGGCGCACTTTGTCGAGGGTGTCGAGGTCGGCCGGGACGCTTTTCGGGTTGGCCACCAGCAGCGCGGCAACGTGGGCGGTCATGCCGCCGCTGTCCGACAGGGCTTTATAGGCCGGCAGCACGCCGACGGTTTTCTCGGTGGGCTTGAGGGCGAACACCGGCTCGCCCGGCGCGGCGTTGGCGGCGGGGTCCATCCACGCGGTGATGCCGAGGCTGTTGTTGAAGCGCACCGCCGATTGCGCGGCCTTGAGCATGTCGGCCGGGCTCGGCACTGGCATTTTCGAGGCGACCCGATCCCAGCCGGCGTCGACCACAAAGCCGTTCGGTTCACCGTTGGGCAGTTTGCCGATGGTGTCTTTTTCTGCGTCCGGCAGGGTTTTCAGCAGCGCGGCGTCGATGCCCGCACGCTTGAGCATGACGTTGTTGGCCCATGCGGTGTGGTGATCGCTGCCGGTGAACACCACTGGCACGTCGGCCCATTCGCCGTTATTGAAGATTTTGCCCAATGCCTCAGCCGTGGCCCAATACGCCGAGCTCATGCCGGCCACGCTCAACACATCGCCATGCCGGGCCTTGCCGTCGTCACGCCAGCCGCGCAGGCGTTTTTCCAGTTCATCCAGACCGACCACGTCGTCTTCCATGTTCGCCGAGACCATTTCCAGTCCGCCGAAAATCGCGTGGGAATGGCTGTCGATCAGGCCGGGCATCAGCGCCTGGCCTTTCAGGTCGATGACCTGGGTGCCGGGCTCGATCAAGGCCTTGATCTGCGCATCTGTGCCGACTTTCAGCACCTTGCCGTTCTCCACGGCCAGCGCCTGAACCTTCGGTTGGGCGCGGTCGGCGGTGAAAATCTTGCCGTTGAGCAGCACCAGATCGGTGGCGGCCATGGCTTCCATCGAGGCAAAACTCACAGCGGCGATCAGCAGATTTTTTGTGAAATGCGGGATGAATCTTTTCATTGAACATTTCCTTGTTATTGCGTCTGATGGCCAGATTAGTGGCTGCCAACGCCCGACAGAACGCCTCCCTCACGAAAAACGTTTTTGCCTGAATGGAAAAAGCATGGACAAGTTGGGTGCATTGAAAATGTTCGTGGTCACCGCGCAGCTCGGCAGTTTCAGCCGCGCTGCCGAGCAACTGGGCAAGACCCCGTCGGCCCTGACCAAAGCGGTCAATCATCTGGAATCTGAACTTGGGGCGCGGCTGTTCGAGCGCAGCACGCGGCGGATTCTGCTGACCGAAATCGGCCGGCTCTATCTGGAAACCGCACGCCAGGTGCTGCAACGGCTGGACGAGGCCAGCGAAGAAATCGAGCAGTTGCAGCACGGTCTGCGCGGCAGCCTGAAAATCACCGCACCGCTGGCTTACGGCCGGGCGTTTCTCGATCAGGTGTGTGACGGCTTTTTGCAGCAATACCCGCAGATCAGCCTGCAAGTGGATTTGTGCGACGAATTCGTCAATCTGCTGGAAAGCGGCTACGACCTGGCGTTGCGCGAGGGGCATGACGACTTGCCGGGGCTGATCGCCCGGGTGGTCGGCAGCAATCGCCTGGCGCTGTGCGGCAGCCCCGAATACCTGGCGCGCAAGGGCTTGCCGGTGACGCCGCAAACCCTCGATCAGCATGAATGGCTGCTGTATCGGCATCCGTTGCTCAGCCGCGAATTCTGGTGGGCCGAACGCGACGGCCAGCGCCTGAGCCTGGCGCAACCGGCGGCGCCGCTGTTGCGCAGTGACAATTACGATTTGCTGCTGGCCAGCGCCCTGGCCGGGCGCGGCTTGCTGCACACGCCATTGTGGAGCGCTGCGCCGTACATCGCCGCCGGGCGACTGGTGCGGGTCATGGCTGATTACGAGATCGACCCGGACAGCTTCGGCCCGCACATTCTGGCGGTGTACCCGAGCCATCGGCGGGCTACGGCCAAGGTTGTGGCGTTTATCGACTACATCGCGGGGTTTCTGGCGGAGCGCGGTTTGAGCTGACTGGCGGTGCTTGTCAGGAAATTCCCACAAGAGTACAAATGTACTCCATGACGACTCTGACTCCCCGCCGTACCGCCATCCTGACCTTTATCCGCGAACGCATCGCCGAACACGGTCAGCCTCCAAGCCTCGCTGAAATCAGCGAGGCTTTTGGTTTTGCCTCCCGCAGCGTGGCGCGCAAGCATGTGCTGGCGCTCACCGAAGCCGGGTTCATCGAGGTCAATCCACATCAGGCCCGGGGCATTCGTTTGCTCGGGCAACCTGCGCGGCCGGAATTGCTCGAAGTCCCGGTACTCGGCCGGGTGGCCGCCGGTGCGCCCATCGGTGCCGATGCCGACCTGCACAATCGGCTGATTCTTGATCCCGCGCTGTTCTCCCGCACGCCCGACTACATGCTGCGAGTGCAGGGCGATTCGATGATCGAGGACGGGATTCTCGACGGCGATCTGGTCGGCGTGCGGCGCAACCCCGAAGCGCTTAACGGTCAGATCGTGGTGGCGCGACTCGACGGCGAGGTCACCATCAAACGCTTCGAACGGATCGGCGATGAGGTTCGCCTGTTGCCGCGCAACCCGGCGTATCAGCCGATTGTGGTGCGGGCCGATCAGGACCTGGCCATCGAAGGGGTGTTCTGCGGTCTGGTGAGGCAAGGCTGATGGGTGCCGTCGTTGCGCTGGATACGCTGTTCAACGGCGGCCAGGTCTGGAAGGGCCGGCCTGCGCCACCCGCCGCCAGCCCGCAACCCACCGGGCACGCCGCGCTGGACGCCGCCTTGCCCAGTGGCGGCTGGCCGGAAGCGGCGCTGAGCGAAATCCTGCTGGCCGGGCCCGGTGTCGGTGAGTTGCAACTGGTGTGGCCGACGTTGGCGCGGCTGTCGGCGGCGGGCGAGCGCATCGTGCTGGTGGCGCCGCCGTTCGTGCCATACCCGCAGGCCTGGGCCAATGCCGGGGTCGATCTGCGCCAGTTGTCGGTGATTCAGGCCAGCGAACGCGATGCCTTGTGGGCGGCGGAGCAATGCCTGCGCTCGGGCAGTTGCGGCGCGGTGCTGTGCTGGCCGCACAAGGCAGATGACCGCGCCTTGCGCCGTTTGCAGGTGGCGGCGGAAACCGGCCAGACCCTGGCGTTCGCGTGGCGACCCTTGAGCGAGGCGGTCAACCCGTCGCCGGCCGCGTTGCGGATTGCCATCGATGCGCGCCCGGCGCAGTTGCGCGTGCTCAAGTGCCGGGGCGGACTGGCGCGCAGCGCACCGATTGCCTTCACCGTGGGGCATTGAGGTCGCCATGCGCTGGGTTTGCATTCTGTTCCCGCAATTGGCCCTCGACGCCGTGCTGCGTCAGCGCCCCGATCCCGAGCAACCGCTGGCGCTGCTCAGCGGCCCGGCCCAGCGGCGCGTGCTGCAAGCGGTCAACCCGGCGGCGCGGGCACTGGGTTTGCGTCCGGGGCAGTCGATGACCGCCGCGCAGGCCATGAGCAAAGGGTTCGCCACCGTCGATTACGATTCGGCCGAGGTCGAGCACTGGCAGCAGTTTCTCGCCGCCTGGGCCTATCGTTTCAGCGCCCAGGTCAGCGTGCACTACCCGCGCACCGTGGTGTTCGAGATCGAATCGAGCCTTGGGCTGTTCGGTTCCTGGGCGCAGTTCGAGGCGCGGTTGCGTACCGAGCTGACAGAGCTGGGCTTTCGTCACCGCATCGTCGCCGCGCCCAATCCGGTGGCGGCGCGGGTGTTGGCCAACGCCTACGACGGATTGGTGGTGCCCGACGGTGAAGCCCTGCGCCACCACCTCGGGCAATTGCCGGTCGACCGCATCGGCCTTGAACCGAGCGTGGCCACGGCGCTGTCGCGCATGGGCCTGCGTAACCTCCATCAGGTGCAGAACCTGCCGCGTCAGGCCCTGGCCCGGCGTTTCGAGGCGCCGATGCTCAAGCACCTGGACACGCTGTTCGGCGCACGGCCGCTGGCGCTGGCGTTCTACCTGCCGCCGGATCGTTTCGACGTGCGCATCGAACTCAATTTCGACGTGCAGTCCCATCAGGCGCTGCTGTTTCCCTTGCGCCGCCTGACGTCCGATCTGGCGGCGTTTTTGTGCGGACGCGACAGCGGCGTGCAGCGCTTCGATCTGCACCTTGAACACGCGGGGTTGCCGGACACGCTGATCAAGGTCGGCCTGCTCAGCGCCGAGCGCGATCCGGCGATGCTCTTTGAACTGGCCCGTGGCCGACTGGAGCAGGTGCAGGTCGAGGCCCCGGTGCGCGGCTTTCGTCTGCGCGCCGAAGACTTGCCGAGTTTCGTGCCGCAGTTTCAGGAGCTGTTCGACGACCGCCCGCAGCAGACCTTGCCTTGGGAGCAATTGCGCGAACGCCTGCGCGCGCGACTGGGGGATGAGGCGGTGCAAGGCCTGCGTTTTCAGGCCGATCATCGACCGGAGTGCGCATGGCAGAACGCCGACGACAAACAGCGCTGCCCTGCATTGCCGGGCGTGCAGCGTCCGGGCTGGTTGTTGGGCGAACCGCAGTCCGTGCCCGAAAGTTCGGCGCGCATCCTCATGGGCCCGGAGCGTATCGAGTCCGGCTGGTGGGACGGTGACGACGTGCGCCGCGACTATTACCTGATCCAGAACCGCGCCGGCCAGCAAGGCTGGGCGTACCGGGCTGTGGGTGAGGGCGGTCCGTTGTGGCTGCAGGGCTGGTTCGCGTGAATCAGGGTTACGCCGAACTGCACTGCCTGTCGAATTTCAGTTTCCAGCGCGGCGCGTCCAGTGCGCTGGAGCTGTTTCAGCGGGCGAAAAAACACGGCTATCAGGCGCTGGCGATCACCGATGAATGCACCCTCGCCGGGATCGTTCGTGCCTGGCAAGCGGCCAAATCCGTGGAGCTGCCGCTGATTATCGGCAGCGAAGTTCGCATCGAGAACGGCCCGAAACTGGTGTTGCTGGTGGAGAACATCGAGGGTTATCAGGCCCTGTGCGGTTTGATTACCCAAGCCCGACGGCGTACCCAAAAAGGCCAGTATCAAGTGCTGCGCGAGGATTTCAGCGAACCGTTGCCGGGATTGCTGGTGCTGTGGGTGCCGGATGCGGTCGATGAGGTGGAAGAGGGCCGCTGGCTGAAGCAGACCTTCGGTGAACGGCTGTGGCTGGCGGTGCAGTTGCATCGCGGGCAGAACGATCAGCAACGGCTGGCCGCACTGCTGAGTCTGGCGGATGAACTGCAGATTCCAGCCGTGGCCAGCGGCGATGTGCACATGCATGCCCGAGGCCGGCGGGCCTTGCAGGACACCATGACCGCGATCCGCCATCACGTTCCAGTGGCCGAAGCCGGGTTACGCCTGCACCCCAACGGCGAGCGGCATGTGCGCAGCCTTGATGTGTTGAGCGAGTTGTATCCGCAGGCCTTGCTGGACGAGTCGGTGAAACTGGCTCGCCGCTGCACCTTCGACCTGAGCGAGTTGCGCTATCAATACCCCAAAGAGCTGGTGCCCGAGGAACACAGCGCCAGTTCCTGGCTGCGCCACCTGACCGAAGAGGGCATCGCCTGGCGCTGGCCGCAAGGCGCACAGCCCAAGGTGCTCAAGCAGATCGACGATGAGCTGGAGCTGATCGCCGAGCTCTGCTACGAAAGCTACTTCCTCACCGTGCACGATGTGGTGCGCTTCGCCCGGGAGCAGAAGATCCTCTGCCAGGGCCGGGGTTCGGCGGCCAACTCGGCGGTGTGTTTCGCCTTGGGCATCACCGAAATCGACCCGGATCGCACCACGCTGCTGTTCGAGCGTTTCATGTCGAGGGAGCGCAACGAGCCGCCGGACATCGACGTGGATTTCGAGCACGAACGCCGCGAAGAAGTCCTGCAATACGTGTTCCATCGTTATGGCCGCCGTCGTGCGGCGCTGACGGCGGTGGTCAGCACTTACCACGCTTCCGGCGCGATCCGCGATGTGGCCAAGGCGCTGGGGCTGCCGCCGGACCAGATCAATGCGCTGGCCGACTGCTGCGGTCACTGGAGCGATGAAACCCCGCCCGTGGAGCGCCTGCGCGAAGGCGGTTTCGACCCCGAAAGTCCGCTGCTGCACCGGGTGTTGAGCCTGACCGGGCAACTGATCGGCTTCCCCCGGCACCTGTCGCAGCACCCCGGTGGTTTCGTGATATCCGAGCAACCGCTGGACACGCTGGTGCCGGTGGAAAACGCCGCCATGGCCGACCGCACCATCATCCAGTGGGACAAGGACGATCTCGATGCCGTCGGGTTGCTCAAGGTGGATATCCTCGCCCTTGGCATGCTCAGCGCGATCCGCCGCTGTTTCGACCTGCTGCGCCGTCATCGCCATCAGGACCTGAGCCTGGCGACCATCCCGCCTGAGGATCGGCCGACCTACGACATGATCAGCCGCGCCGACACCATCGGCGTGTTCCAGATCGAATCCCGGGCGCAGATGTCGATGCTGCCGCGCCTGCGCCCGCAAACCTTCTACGACCTGGTGATCGAGGTGGCCATCGTCCGGCCGGGGCCGATCCAGGGTGGGATGGTCCATCCGTACCTGCGCCGCCGGAACCAGGAAGAAGAGGAAACCTATCCGTCCCCGGAGCTGGAAGTGGTGCTCAAGCGCACTCTCGGCGTGCCGCTGTTTCAGGAACAGGTGATGCAGATCGCGATTGTCGCCGCCGATTACAGTCCCGGCGAGGCCGACCAGTTGCGCCGTTCCATGGCCGCGTGGAAACGCCACGGCGGGCTGGAGCCGCACAAGGAACGGCTGGCTGCGGGCATGAAGAAAAACGGCTACAGCCCGGAATTCGCCGCGCAGATTTTCGAGCAGATCAAGGGCTTCGGCAGCTACGGTTTCCCTGAATCCCACGCCGCCAGTTTTGCCTTGCTGACCTATGCCAGTTGCTGGCTCAAGTGCCACGAACCGGCGGCGTTCGCCTGTGCGCTGATCAACAGCTGGCCGATGGGTTTCTACAGCCCGGATCAGATTCTTCAGGATGCGCGTCGGCATCATTTGCAGATCCGCCCGGTGGACGTGCGCGCCAGTGACTGGGATTGCAGCCTGGAGCCGATTGCCGGCGAGCAACCGGCCATCCGCATGGGCCTGCGGATGATCAAGGGCTTTCGCGAGGAGGATGCCCGGAGCATTGAAAAGGCTCGAGCGAGGGGCGCGTTTGCCGACGTCGCCGATCTGGGCGAACGGGCCGGGCTCGACAGTCGTGCCCAGGCATTGCTGGCGGACGCCGGCGCGCTGCGTGGCCTGGCCGGTCACCGCCATCGGGCACGCTGGGAAGTGGCCGGGGTGCAGAAACAGCTTGGGTTGTTTGCCGGGTTGCCGAGTCAGGAAGAGCCGGATGTGCTGCTGCCGACACCGAGCGTCAGCGAAGACCTGTTCACCGATTACGCCACCCTCGGCACCACGCTGGGGCCGCACCCGTTGACGTTATTGCGCGACGAGTTGCGGGCACGGCGCTGCCGTAGCTCCCGGGAGTTGCTGGACGTCGAGCATGGCCGGCCGGTCAGCGTCGCGGGTCTGGTGACCGGGCGCCAGCGACCGGGTACCGCCAGTGGTGTGACCTTCGTGACCCTGGAAGACGAGTTCGGCAACGTCAACGTGGTGGTCTGGCGCGATCTGGCCGAGCGTCAGCGTCAGGTGCTGGTGGGCTCGCAATTGCTCAAGGTCGATGGCCGCTGGGAGCGTGAAGGCGAGGTGCGGCATCTGATCGCCGGACGCTTGAGTGACCTTAGCTCGCTGCTCAACGGAATTCGGGTGCAAAGCCGCGATTTCCACTGACACGCCGTAGTGATCGTTCCCACGTCGAGGCGTCGAACCGTCCGCGTGGGAACGATCGGCAGAGGACGGCTGCTAACCGATTTGCAAGCCAATTCACTGACGTCAAAAAAACCTGTCCTCACTGATGGCACTTTGGCATAATGCCGCCCCTTTCCCGATCCCCCACAACATCACCGTGCGGGGACACATCGAATTTCAGAAGGAATGCACAGTGAGAATGATCTCCCGGATGTTGGTCTCGGGCGTTGCGATTGCCGTTCTCGGCACCCTGGCCGGCTCGCTTTCCGGTTGCGCCACCGAAAGCTCCCGCGCATTGCCGGTGGCCAAGGTGGAAAGCGCCTCCCGGGCCTGGTCCGGTGTGCGTATCCCGATGGCCGTGGGCAAGTTCGACAACCGTTCGAGCTACATGCGCGGGATCTTCTCCGATGGCGTCGACCGTCTCGGCGGCCAGGCCAAGACCATCCTGATCACTCACTTGCAGCAGACCAACCGTTTCTCCGTGCTCGATCGCGACAACATGGGCGAAATCCAGCAGGAAGCGGCGATCAAGGGCCAGGCCCAGCGTCTGAAAGGCGCCGATTACGTGGTCACCGGTGACGTCACCGAGTTCGGCCGCAAAGAGACCGGCGATCATCAACTGTTCGGCATTCTTGGCCGTGGCAAGACCCAGGTCGCCTACGCTAAGGTCAACCTGAACATCGTCAACATCAGTACCTCCGAAGTGGTGTATTCGACCCAGGGCGCCGGCGAGTACGCCTTGTCCAACCGCGAAATCATCGGCTTCGGCGGCACCGCTGCCTACGACTCCACCCTCAACGGCAAAGTCCTCGATCTGGCCATGCGCGAGGCGATCAATCGTCTGGTCGATGGCATGAACGCCGGTGCCTGGAAACCGGGCAACTGATAGACGCCCATTGCAAGGAGCAACACACCATGAATCTGTCCCTGTCCCGGTCGCTGATGGCCCTGACTGCTGGCGCCTTGCTGGCCGGTTGCAGCAGCCCGCAAACCCTGTACCAGTGGGAAGGCTACCAGCCACAAGTCTACGAATACTTCAAAAGCGAAACGCCGAAAGAAGCCCAGGCCGAAGCGCTGGAAGCCGATCTGCAAAAGATCCGCGCCAGCGGCAAGCCGGTACCGCCGGGTTACCACGCTCATCTCGGTCTGCTGTACCTGAGCATGGGCAAGGACGATCAGATGGTGCAGCAGCTGCGCACCGAGAAGACCCTGTTCCCCGAGTCCGGCACCTACATGGATTTTCTGCTTAAAAACGCCAAGACCGGAGATGCCCAATGATCTCCCGTGCCTTGAAACTGCTGGCCGCAGGCCTGGCGCTGACCGTTCTCGGTGGCTGCGTTGCACCGAAGACCGTGGACTATTCGGCGTACAAGCAAGCGCGGCCGAAATCCATTCTGGTGCTGCCGCCGCTGAACACCTCGCCGGACGTCAAGGCGTCTTACAGCCTGTTGTCGCAAGTGACGTTCCCGCTGGCTGAAGCCGGTTACTACGTGCTGCCGATCACGTTGGTCGACGAAACGTTCCGCCAGAACGGCCTGACCACGCCGGATGACATCCATGCGGCGCCGGCCAACAAGCTGCAGGAAATCTTCGGTGCCGACGCGGCGCTGTACATCACCGTCAGCGAATACGGCACGCGCTACATGGTGATTAGCAGCGAAACTGCCGTCACCGCCAGCGCCAAGCTGGTCGACCTGAAAACCGGCGTCACCCTGTGGACCGGTGCGGCCCGGGCGTCGAGCGAGGAAGGCAACAACAGCAATGCCGGCGGGCTGATCGGCATGCTGATCACCGCGGCGGTGAAGCAGATCATCAACAGCTCCACCGATGCCGGCTACCCGATTGCCGGTGTGGCCAGCAATCGACTGCTGTCGGCCGGTCATCCGGCGGGCCTGCTGTACGGGCCACGGTCGCCGAAGTACGGCACTGACTGAAACCCAGGCTGCTGATCGTTTCCACGCTCTGCGTGGGAATGCCGCCATGGACGCTCCGCGTCCACTGTGACGCAGAGCGTCACGGTATGCATTCCCACGCGGAGCGTGGGAACGATCAGCACGGCGGCCCACCTCGGTGGGCCGTTTTTTTATTTGGCGGGCCAGAACCGCTCGCCGCCCCCCGGTGCCTCTGTCCACGCTTGCAACGAGCGGGTCGGCAAATCGAAGTAATCCCGGGTCCGCGCATAACCATGGCCGCCCATGCGCCCGATCGCATCCAGCCCCAATTGATCGATGTACAGGGTTTTCGGGTCGATCAACTCGTCGCGCACATGCGCCATCAACACCTCGCCAAAAATGATCTCCCGTGACTGACCGATGTTCAGCGCCATCATCCGCCGACATTCCAGCGCCACGGGTGCTTCGCCGATTCGTGGGCATTTGACCGAGGTGCCGGGAATCGCTGTCAGACCCGCTGCGGTCAACTCATCGAAGCCCGGCGCGAACGGCACGGCGCAGACGTTCATGGCTTCCACCAATGCATCGCTGACGATGTTGACGGTGAATTCCTGATTCATCTGGATATTGCGCGTGGTGTCTTTGGGGCTCTGGTCGCCGTAGTTCTCGACGCCGAGCGCGAGAATGGGCGGGTCCGCCGACAGCGCATTGAAGAAGCTGAACGGCGCGGCGTTGACCCGGCCTTCGGCGTCGATGGTGGTGACCAGTGCAATCGGGCGCGGGACCACGCTGCCGATCAGAATCTTGTATTTTTCCCGTGGACTCAGTTGGCTGAAGTCGAAGCTGTGCATGGCAGTGTTCTCTAAAGAAGTGGATCGATGGCGCTCAACGGCGCTTCGGCGCTGTAGTCGTCGGCGAACGGAATGGCCGGCTGGAACAGGGTTTTCCAGTCCGGTCGGCCAAAGGCCCGGTCGCTGTGGCTGCGCATCAGTTTTTCGTATTGGCGCTGGGCCTGGCGTTGCAGAGTGGGGTAGTCGACGCCGTTGACCTGACCGTCGTGCATCACGCAGCGACCGTCGATGTAACTGGCGATGCAGTCGTCGCCGCGCCCGGCCAGCAGCAGGTTTTTCAGTGGATCGAACAGTGGGCCCAGGTGCAGACCGCGCAGGTTGAAAACGGTGATATCCGCTTTGGCGCCGGGGGCCAGGCGACCGAGGTCGTCGCGGCCCAACGCCTTGGCGCCGCCGAGGGTCGCGGCGTTGTACAGATCGAGGCTGCTGGTCAGTGCCGAGCCGCCCTCCATCAACCGGGCAATGTTCAGACCGTGGCGCATGTTGGCCAGCAAATCCGCCGGCCAGGTGTCGGTGCCGAGGGCGAAATTGATGCCCTTGGCGCCATAGCGGCCGAACGAATTCAGTGCTTCGCCATCGCGGGCGAACACCAGTGGGCAGTGCACCAGACTGGCGCCGCCGTCGATGACCCGTTGCAGATCGTCATCGCCCGAGGTGTAGATGCCGTGGGGCAACAGGCTGCGCGGGTTGAGCAAGTCCAGCTGCTGCAACCAGCCCAGCGGCGTGGTGCCGCGCAACTGTTCGACCATCGCCACCTCACCCAGCGCCTGACAGCAATGCAGACGCATCGGCGCGTTCAGCTCGCGGCTCAAGGCGGACGTGCGCTGAAGCAGCGCCGGGGTGCAGGTCTGAATGCGATCCGGCAGCAGCGCACCGCGAATCAACCCGGCGTGGGCACCATCAAAATCCTTGAAAAACCGTTCGGCCGCGTCCAGCCCGGCCAAGCCTCGAGCCTCATCCCAGTGGTGGGCGAGGGTGCCGTCGGCGCGCCAGTAACTCATGCCGCTCATGTAGCAGGGGCCGAGGTACGTGCGCAGGCCCAGCTCGCCCGCCACATCGGCCACAGCGGCGAACTCGTCGTAGGTCTCCGCCCATTCGCGGTAGTACATCGAGGTAATCGGCATCGCCGTGGTGATGCCGTTGCGGATCAGCTGGGTGAAGGCGTAGCGGTATTTGAAGACTTCTTCTTCGGGGCTGAACGACTCACGCGGGCCGGCCGCCAGATACTCCGCCGACCACATCCGGCCCATCGCGCGCTCGTCGCCGTTGTCCAGGGTCAGTACCGTGGAGTCGAGATCGCCGAGGGCATCCAGGTCGATGAAACCGGGGCCGATCAGCGCATTGCCGTAGTCGATCCACTGATCCACCGGCCCTTGGTATCCGCGCCCGACAAATTCGATACGCGATCCGCTGAATACCACTTCACCGTCACGCCACAGCACATGCTGCGTGCCGTCGAAGCCGACCACGCAACCGGCCTTCAGGCCGATCCGTTTCACAGACGGCTGCCCAGCAGACGACCGCCGCTGGCGATCAGTTCGCCGCCGCGATAGACCTGGCGCACAGGGCGCGAAACCACGGCTTCACCGAGGGTTTCGACCGGCATCAGCAGAAAATCCGCAGGCTTGCCGATGGCGAAGCCGTAATCCTCGATCCCCAATGCGCGCGCACCGTTCACAGTCGCGGCGTCGAACGCCGCCGCCAGTTCATCGTCCTTGCCCAGGTCGAAACGGAACGCCAGCAGCATCGCCCGTTCCAGCATGTCGCCGTTGCCCATCGGCGACCACGCATCACGAATGCCGTCGGAGCCCAGACAAACGTTGACCTCGGCCTCACGCAACGCCATAAACGGCGGAACCGCGCAATCGGCCGGTGCCGAACTCATCAGCGAAATCCCCAGCGCCGCGAGGCGTTCGGCAACAGGTTTGACCTGGCTCCACGGCAGCATGCCGAGGCAATAGGCGTGGCTGATCATCACCCGGTTCTGCAGGTTGAAACGCTCGGTGTAATCGGCGATCCGGGCGATCTGCCACAGGCCCAGTTCTCCTTTGTCGTGCAGGTGAATGTCGACGCCACGCTGGAATTCGCTTGCCAGTTTGAACACGAAATCCAGCTGCGCGATCGGGTCGTTGTCGATGCCGCACGGGTCGAGCCCGCCGACGTTTTCCACGCCCAGGGCCATGGCTTCGCGCATCAGTTCGGCGGTGCCGGGGCGGCTGATCAGGCCGGTTTGCGGGAACACCACCAGTTGCAGGTCGATCAGGTCGTTGTAGGTTTCGCGCAGTTGTTGCATGGCCTCGACGTGGCGCAGGCCGAATTCCGGGTCGATGTCGACGTGGCAACGCATGGTCAGCGAACCCCGGGCGATGCAGTTTTCCAGCAGCGCGCCGGCGCGTTCGGCGATCGGCGCTTTGACTTCACGCAGGACGCGGCGCTCGTTGCTGATGTAGTCCTTGAGCGTCGGGCCGGCGCTGTTCGGGCGCCAGGGTTGGCCGTACAGGGTCTTGTCGAGGTGGACGTGGCTTTCCACCAGCGGCGCGGTCAGGAGCTGGTTCTGGCCGTCGATGTCGGTGGCGGCCAGCGGGGTGCTGGAGGCCGGGCGGCGTCGGGTGAACTTGCCGTTTTCGATCAGCAGGTCTTCGGCGGGGGCGCCGTAGGGGCGGATGTTTCTGAGCCAGCGGGGGTGGGACATGGGAACCTCGGTGTTCTTTGAAATTTTTTCCCTCACCCTAGCCCTCTCCCTGAGGGAGAGGGGACCGAATGAAGGATATTGAAGAGCTACGCCGACCTGAATGAACGGCTCTGAATCCATAATCGACCAGGTCTTTCAGGTCGGCGGACAGCGCAAGACAACTCGGTCAGTCCCCTCTCCCTCCGGGAGAGGGCTAGGGTGAGGGGGCTTTCAAGTCGATCTGGGAGTCGCGCGCTCAGATAAAACCAGCGATCCACGATCAACCCTTAAGCTTCGACCAGATCCGATCCTGCAGCTCCCGCGCCTTGTTGCTGCATTCCTTCTCCGGCCGCAGCCGCGAGGCGTATTCCTCGGGCATGTTGATCGCGTCCATGACCTTCCATTTCGCATCCATCAACTGATCGCTCTGAATCCCGTTGGCATAGGCGATCGCGTTGGACACGGCCGCTGCGTTCTCGGGTTTCATCATCCAGTCGATAAAGATCTTCGCGTTGCCCGGATGCGGCGCGCTTTTCGGTACGGCGAAGTTGTCCTGGAACATTGCCAGGCCTTCTTTCGGGTACACGTATTTGATCGTGCTCTTCTGCAACGTGGCGCGGGCTGTCGAGCCGTTCCAGTTCTGCATCATGATCACTTCGCCCGAGGCCATGCGGTCGACGGTGTTGTCGGAGCTGTACATCTTCAAAAACGGTTTCTGCTTTTGCAGCAGTTCGAGGATGCGTTTGGCGTCCTGCGGGTTTTCCGTGCATTCGTCGACGTTCAGGTAATGGCTGGCGGCGTTGATCACGCTGCTGGAAGTGTCGAGGGCGGCGAGCTGGCCTTGCAGTTCCTTGCGCGGTTCGAAGAATTCTTTCCACGAATCATCGAGCTTGCCGCCCGGCACCCGGGCGCTGTCATAGGAAAACCCGGTGGTGCCCCACAGATACGGCGCCGAAAACTTGCGGCCCGGGTCGAAGCTCGGATCGCGGAACGGGCCTTTGACGTACTGGAAGTTGTTCAGGCTCGGGGCGTCGATTTCCAGCAGCAGATCCTGCTTGATCAGCGTCTGCATGATCGACTGCGACGGCACGATCACGTCATACGCCGCGCCGCCGGCCTGCAACTTGGCGAGCAGGGTTTCGTTGCTGTCATAGCCGTCCATGGTGACCTTGATCCCTGTCTCCTTTTCGAACTTGGCCAGCAGGTCCACCGGGTAGTAATCGGTCCAGTTGTAGAAGAACAATTGCTTGGGCTCGGCCGCGTGGGCGCTGAACGCGGTGAAACAACTCAGGGCCAGACCGGAAATAGCCAAACGCATGCTTTTGGTTTTCATGAACAGAGCGCTCCAGGTTTATTGTTGTTTGCCGCGTTGGCCAAGCCAGAAGGCCAGCACCACGAGCACGATGGAAATCACCAGCATCAGCGTCGAGATCGCGTTGATCTCGGGCGTCACGCCGGCCTTGATCGCCGAGAAGATGTACACCGGCAACGTGGTCGAACCGGGCCCGGCGACGAAGAAGGTCATGATGAAATCGTCGAGGCTGACCACGAACGCCAGCACCGAACCGGACAACACCGCCGGCCACAGCAGCGGCAAGGTCACGCGGCGGAACACCTGCCACGGGTTGGCGTACAGATCGTTGGCGGCCTCCAGCAGGCTCTTGTCCAGATCGTTGAGCCGTGCGCGGATCGGCAGGTAGGCGAACGGAATGCAGAAGCCGATGTGCGCGACGATCACCGTCATCAGCCCGAGCTTGATCCCCAGCGCCATGAACAGCAGCAGGGTGGCCACGGCGGTGACGATCTCCGGCAGGATCAACGGCAGGTTGATCCCGCCTTCGACCATTTTCTGTCCGTAGAACGGCCGGTAAGTCGCCAGCGCCGCCAGCAGTGCAATCGCCGTGGCGCACACGGTGGCGATGGTGGCAACGATGATTGAGTTCAGCGCCGCGGTCTGAATCGACGGGTTGGCCAGGATCCGCCCGTACCAGGCGAACGAGAACTCGGTCCACACCGTCGCCGAGCGGTTGGCGTTGAAGCTGTAGGCGATCAACACCAGGATCGGCACGTACAGGTAGGCGAGAATCAGCAGGCTGATTTCCCGGGTCGCCGGGAGTTTTTTCAGGTGCAGAGAGATCATGCTTTCGCTCCCCGGTTCAGGGTTTTCGCCGCGCTGCGGCTGTAGAGGGCGTAGAGCACCAGCGACAACAGCAGAATCCCCAGCAACAGGAACGACAGCGAACTGCCCAGCGGCCAGTTGCGCGCGGTGCCGAATTGCTGCTGGATCAGGTTGCCGATCATCAGGGTCTTGCCGCCGCCAAGGATCGCCGGGGTGATGAAGGCGCCGAGGCTCGGCACGAACACCAGCAACGCGCCGGCAATCACCCCGGGCATTGACAGCGGCAGGATGATCCGGCGCAGCGCATGCCAGCGGTTGGCGCCCAGGTCATAGGCGGCTTCCACCAGACGCCAGTCGAGTTTTTCCAGGGTCGAGTAGATCGGCAGGATCATGAACGGCAGAAAGCTGTAGACCAGACCGACGCTGACCGCGAAGTCGTTGTAGAGCAGGGTGATGCCACCGGCGCTCGGAAACAGCGCGTTGAGGCTCTGGGCGACCCAGCCCTGTTCGCGCAGGATGATCAGCCACGCGTAGTTGCGGATCAGCAGGTTGGTCCAGAACGGAATGGTGATGAGCAACACCATCAGATTGCGTCGGCGCGGAGTCAGGCTCGACATCCACAGCGCCACCGGAAATCCGAACAGAAAGCACAGCACCGTGGTGCCGCCGGCCTGGAACACCGAGCGCAACAGCGCCTGGGCGTAGACCCAGTTCAGCTCCAGTTCGCCGTCGAAACCTTCCTGGAAAAACAGCTGCACGTAACTCTGCAGTTGCCATTGGGCCTGCCAGTCAACGCCGCCGTAGGTGTTGCGCGGCAGCAGGCTGATGTAACCCATGATCCCCAGCGGAATGGCGATCAGGGCGAGCAGGGTCAACACCACCGGGCTGAGCAACAGCGCGCGGTTGAGGGAGGGGGAAGTGCTGCTGACGCTCATCTCAGGCCTCCATCAACAGGCAGGCCTGGGGCGGTAAATGCACCGCCACGCGCTCGCCGACTGCACGACCACGGTTCAGCCCTTCGTTGTTTTCCCGCAGCATGACTTTGATGTCGTTGTTCAAGCGGCACTGGTACAGCGTCGCGGTGCCGACATACAGCACCGCCTCGATCACGCCGCGCAGATGATGCGGCTGATCCGCCGCGACCAGTTGCGAGCGCTCGGGCCGAAACGCCAGTTGCACGCTGCTGCCGCTGACGCCTTGGGGCGGACAAGGGATTTCCACCGGCATGCCGTTCGGCACGAAAATGTTTTCGTTGTGTTCACCGCGCTTGAGCTGGCCGGGGAGGAAATTGATGTCGCCGATGAACTGGGCGACGAAGCGGTGCTGCGGTCGTTCATAGATGTCGGTCGGGGTGCCGATCTGCAGGATCTTGCCGGCGGACATCACCGCGATCCGGTCGGACAGGGTCAGGGCTTCTTCCTGATCATGGGTGACGAAGATGAAGGTGATTCCGGCTTCCTGCTGCACGCGCTTGAGTTCGACCTGCATTTCCTTGCGCAGCTTCAGGTCCAGCGCCGACAGCGGCTCGTCGAGCAACAGCACTTTCGGCTTCGGCGCCAGGGCCCGGGCCAGAGCCACGCGTTGCTGCTGGCCGCCGGATAATTCCGCCGGTTTGCGCCCGGCCAGGTGCTCCATCTGCACCAGCGCGAGCATTTCGTCGACCCGTCCCGGAATCGTCTTGCGATCAAGACCCTGCATCTCGAGGCCGAAGGCGATATTCTGCGCGACACTCATGTGCGGAAACAGCGCGTAACTCTGGAACACCGTGTTGACCCGACGCTTGAACGGCGGCAGGTGATTGACCGTTTCGCCCGCCAGACGGATCTCGCCGTCGCTGACGTGTTCGAAACCGGCAATGGTGCGCAGCAGGGTGGTCTTGCCGCAGCCCGAGGGGCCGAGGAGGGTGAAGAACTCGTTGTCGGCGATGTTCACCGACACGTTATCGAGGGCTGGCGCCAGGCCAGGATCATCAGAATACCGCTTGGATACATTACGCACTTCAATGGCTATTGGCTGACCCATAATGGTGCAATCCTCTAATTATTGTATGCAATATCTGAATGCAATTTAGAAATACCCGGATTAATCTGCTTGCGCAACCCCCCATTTCCCTGACTGAGTCGTTCGTCGGGCAGCGTTGCCAGCATTGAAGGAGTTTTTGAATGACCGAGAAAAAAACGGAAACCACGGTCGACCGCGTCTACCAAGGGGTTTACGAGGCGATCAGCAAGCGTTCGCTGCGTCCGGGTATGAAGCTGGGCGAGGCGTCGCTGGCGGAGTTGTTCAATGTCAGCCGCACGTCGGTTCGTGCCGCGCTCAAGCAACTGGAGGCCGACGGACTGGTCACCACCGAGCCCAATAAAGGTGCGTCGGTGTCGTTGCCCAGCGATGAAGAGATCCGTTCGCTGTTCGAAACCCGGCGCCTGATCGAGATCGGCATCGTCACTGAGTTGTGCCGGCGAAAGGACTCTGCGGTGATGCTGGACCTGCGCGATCACTTGCTGCTGGAAGACGAGGCCCACGAAGCCGGCGATCACGGGCGGCTGATTCACCTGCTCGGCGAGTTCCACATCAAACTGGCCCGCAGTCTGAACAACCCGGTGTTGCTCGACTGGTTCCAGAAGCTGATTTCCCGCGCCTCGCTGTACGCCGCCGCGCTGGATGACGACAGCCACGAGGCCTGTCGCGACGACGAACACTTGCGGCTGATCGAGTACATCGAGGCCGGCAATCAGAACGCCGCGATCGAGCTGACCTGCATGCACCTGGACGGCATCCAGAAGGCGATCCTCGACGTCGCTGCGAAGATGAAGAGCGGCTACCATCCGCTCAAGCACCTGATCGAGGTCTGAGCATCGAGCCCAGGTGAAATCGGCTATACCTCTAATGAAACCATCGCTGCCCGGCGCGCTCGAAACAGACGGGCGTGGCGTTTGAACGCGCGGCGATAGAACCGGACCCACTACAAGGCGTTGAAGCAGCTGATGCAGTTTTTATCCGATAGCCATGGGTGTGACGGCTGGCAAGGCGAGATGGCCGGGCGCATTCGTGCGTTTGACTGGAGCAGGACTGATCTGGGCCCGCTCGAAACCTGGCCGGCCAGCCTGTGCAGCACGGTCCAGCTGATGCTGGCTTCGCCGCTGCCGATGGTCATGCTCTGGGGCCATGCCGGTTACATGATCTACAACGACGCCTATTCCCGATTCGCCGGCGGACGACATCCCTACCTGCTCGGATCGCCGGTGGAACTGGGCTGGCCGGAGGTGGCCGATTTCAACCGGCATGTGGTCGACACCTGTCTGGCCGGCGGCACCCTGGAATATCGCAACAAGGTCCTGGTGTTGCTGCGCGATGGCGTACCCGAGGATGTCTGGCTCGATTTGTATTACAGCCCGGTGGCCAACGATGCCGGTGTGCCTTCGGGCGTCATGGCGATGGTGGTGGAAACCACTGAACTGGTGCTGTCCGAACGCTTGCGTCAGGCCGCCGAAGACGCTTATCGCGCCGATAACGAACGGGTGCGCCTGGCGCTGAATGCCGGGGCACTGCTTGGCTCGTTTGTCTGGGACGTCAGAAACAATGTGCTGTCGGCCGATGAGCGATTTGCCCGCACATTTTCCTTTCCGCCGGATCAGGACCTGACCAACCTGCCGCAGCACATTACCGAGGCGCACATTCATCCCGACGACCGCAGTTGGGTGCAGGAATGCGTCGAGAATGCGGTGCGCACCGGCGAGCCGTACAACGCCGAATACCGCGTGATACGCGCTGATGGCAGTTTCCTCTGGGTGCTGGCCAGCGGTTGCTGCGAGTTCGACGAGCAGGGCCAGCCGTTCCGTTTTCCCGGCGTGCTGATCGACATCCACGAGCGCAAGATCGCCGAAGAGTCCCTGCTCAAATTCACCCGCAATCTCGAACAACGGGTGGCTGATGAAGTCGGCGCGCGTCTCTCCGCCGAAGAGCAACTGCGCCAGTCGCAGAAACTCGAATCCATCGGCGGCCTCACCGGCGGCGTGGCTCACGACTTCAACAACCTGCTGCAAGTGATCGCCGGCAACCTGCACCTGCTGGCGCGACATGAACCGAACAACGCCAACGTCCAGCGCCGGGTCAGCGCCTCGCTGGCAGCGGTGGAACGTGGCGCCAAGCTGTCCTCGCAACTGCTCGCGTTTGCCCGGCGTCAGCCGCTGTCGCCGGCGGTGTGCAATCCCCGGCAGATCTTCGAAGGCGTCGGCGAGTTGCTGCAACGAGCCCTGGGCGAAACCATTCAGATCGACGTGCAGCTGCCGGAAGATCCGTGGCACATCAACGTCGACCGCAATCAACTGGAAAACGCGATTCTCAATCTGGCGATCAATGCCCGGGATGCCATGAAGGGCGAGGGCACGATTGTGCTCGGTGCCTCGAATCTCTCACTGGATCGGGCGTTCTGCTCGGGCAAGGGCATCGTGCCGGGGGATTTCGTCCGGGTTTCGGTCAGTGACAGCGGCGTCGGCATTGCCCCGCACATACTGGAGCAGGTGTTCGAACCGTTCTTCACCACCAAGGCCGACGGCCAGGGCACGGGCCTCGGCTTGAGCATGGTGTTCGGCTTCGTCAAACAGAGCGGCGGGCATGTCGAGATCGACAGCCAGGTGGGCCAGGGCACGCGAGTGCAGTTGTATTTCCCGCGCAGCCTGCGCCCCGTGCTCGATGACTCGCCGAGCGTCAATCATCAGCAAACGGGTGGTCACGAGACGATCCTGGTGGTCGAGGACAACGAAGCGGTGCGCACCTCGGCCGTCGAGTTGCTGCGCGAAGAGGGCTACCGTGTGCTGATTGCCGGCAACGGCGATGCGGCCATGCAAATGTTGATGGAAGGCGCCCGGGTCGACCTGATCTTCACCGACGTGGTCATGCCCGGTCTTATCAAGAGCTCCGATCTGGCGGCGTGGGCCAAGGTGCAAGTGCCGCCGGTGGCCGTGCTGTTCACCTCGGGGCACACCCGCGACATCATCTCGCGCAACCACCAGCTCAGCCCCGACACCCATTTGCTCGGCAAACCCTATGGCCCCGAAGCACTGCTGCAGATGATCCGTTCCGTGCTCAGCACCTGAGCTCCAATCCCCTGACCAAGGCTGGCCGATGACTTCCAGACGCAATTCCAGTTCTGCCGCCGGCATGGTTCGCGTGCGCGGTGCTCGTGAACACAATCTGAAGAACGTGGACGTCGACATTCCTCGCGATGCACTGGTGGTGTTCACCGGGGTGTCGGGCTCGGGCAAGTCGTCGCTGGCGTTTTCAACGCTGTATGCCGAAGCGCAGCGGCGCTATTTCGAATCGGTGGCGCCCTATGCGCGGCGGCTGATCGATCAGGTCGGCGTGCCGGACGTCGATTCCATCGAAGGCCTGCCGCCAGCCGTGGCCCTGCAGCAACAGCGCGGCACGCCGAGCACGCGCTCGTCGGTGGGCAGCGTGACCACGCTGTCGAGCCTGATCCGCATGCTGTACTCGCGCGCCGGCAGCTATCCGCCGGGGCAGCCGATGCTCTACGCCGAGGATTTCTCGCCGAACACACCACAAGGCGCCTGCCCGGAGTGCCATGGATTGGGGCGGGTGTACGAAGTCACCGAAGCGCTGATGGTGCCCGATCCAAATCTGACCATCCGCCAGCGTGCTGTGGCGTCCTGGCCGCTGGCCTGGCAGGGACAGAACCTGCGCGACATCCTGGTGACCATGGGCATCGACGTCGATATTCCCTGGCGCAAGCTGCCGAAAAAACAGCGTGACTGGATCCTCTTCACCGAGGAAACACCGACCGTTCCGGTGTACGCCGGGCTGACGCCGGAAGAGACCCGCGTCGCCCTCAAGCGCAACATGGAGCCGAGTTATCAAGGCACCTTCACCGGCGCCCGGCGCTACATCCTGCACACCTTCACCCATTCGCAAAGTGCGCTGATGAAGAAGCGCGTGTCGCAATTCATGCTCGGCAGCCTGTGCCCGTTGTGCGATGGCAAGCGCCTCAAGCGCGAGGCGCTGTCGGTGACGTTTGCCGGGCATGACATCGGCGAGTTGTCGCGCATGCCGCTGCTGCAAGTCGCCGAAGTCTTGAAACCGGTGGCGGACCCGAGCTGGCTGGAACACGCCGATGAAACCGGCGAAACCCTGTCCCACAGCCAGACCCGCGAAGCCCGGCAGCAGCGCGTGGCCCATGGCGCCAGCGGCCACGCCAACGCGCCGGACGTGCGCCATACGCCGAACCTCTCACTGGAAAAACGCCTGGCCGCGCAGCGCATTGCCGAGGACTTGCTGGAGCGGGTCAGCACCCTGACCGATCTCGGGCTCGGATATCTGGCGCTGGAGCGCAGCACGCCGACCCTGTCGTCTGGCGAGTTGCAGCGACTGCGGCTGGCCACCCAACTGGGCTCGCAATTGTTCGGTGTGATCTACGTGCTCGACGAACCTTCCGCCGGCCTGCACCCGGCCGACGGCGAGGCCCTGTTCGAAGCGTTGCAGCGTCTGAAGGCCGACGGCAACAGCGTGTTTGTGGTCGAGCACGATCTGGACACCATGCGCCGCGCCGACTGGCTGATCGACGTCGGCCCGGCGGCCGGTGAAAAGGGCGGGCAGATTCTCTACAGCGGCCCGCCGCCGGGGCTGGCCGCGATCGAGGACTCGCAGACCCGCGCCTATCTGTTCGCCGAACAGCAACGTTCGACCCGCACTGCGCGCAAACCATCGGGCTGGCTGAAGCTCGACGGCGTCACCCGCAACAACCTGAATAACCTCAGCGCCGAATTTCCGCTGGGCTGTTTCACCTCGGTCACCGGCGTCTCCGGTTCCGGCAAGTCGAGCCTGGTCAGCCAGGCGCTGCTGGAACTGGTCGGCGCGCAGCTCGGGCGCAGCGTCAGTGACGCCGAGCCGGAAGAGCTCAACCTGGAAGACGATACCCCGACTGCCAGTACCGGCCAGGTCAGCGCCGGGCTGGAGTCGATCAAGCGTCTGGTGCAGGTTGATCAGAAACCCATCGGCCGCACCCCGCGTTCGAATCTGGCGACCTACACCGGGCTGTTCGACAACGTGCGCAAGTTGTTCGCCGCGACCGACGAGGCGAAAGCGGCGGGTTACGACGCCGGGCAGTTTTCCTTCAACGTCGCCAAGGGTCGCTGCCCGACCTGCGAAGGCGAGGGGTTTGTCAGTGTCGAGTTGTTGTTCATGCCCAGCGTTTATGCGCCGTGCCCGACCTGCCATGGCGCGCGTTACAACCCGGAGACCCTGGCCATCCTTTGGCAGGGCTTGAGCATCGCGCAGGTGCTGCAGCTTACGGTGGACGAAGCAGTGATGGTGTTTGCCGAGCAACCGGCGATCCGCCGTTCGCTGGAGGTGCTGCGTGATATCGGACTCGGTTATCTGCGCCTCGGTCAACCGGCTACCGAACTGTCCGGCGGCGAAGCCCAACGGATCAAGCTGGCCACCGAGCTGCAACGCAACCAGCGTGGCGCGACGTTGTATGTGCTGGATGAACCGACCACCGGGTTGCACCCGCGCGACGTTGACCGCTTGCTGGAGCAGCTGGATGCGCTGGTGACGGCGGGGCACACGGTGATCGTGGTCGAGCATGAAATGCGCGTGGTGGCGCAGAGTGACTGGGTGATCGACATCGGCCCGGGTGCGGGGGATCAGGGCGGCAAGATCGTCGTGGCCGGGACGCCGCAGAAAGTGGCGGCGAGCAAGAAGAGCCGGACTGCGCCGTTTCTTGCCCGTGCCTTGAACCGATAACTGAGTCGCCTGGGCGGGCCTCATCGCGGGCTTGCCCGCGATGGCGGTGTGTCAGGTGCCGTCGAGCGTGCGGCGTACCTTGTCCAGCAAATGACTGATCTGGAAGGGCTTGACCAGCATGTCCATGCCGGCCCCGAGGAACACCTGGCGATTGATCGCCGTTTCCGCGTAACCGGTCATGAACAGAATCGGCAACCCTTCTCGCCAGCCCCGGGCAACGTCGGCCAGTTCGCGGCCGGTCATGCGCGGCAGACCGACGTCGGTCAGCAGCAGGTTGATCGACGGGTCGTTCTGCAAGCGCTCCAGCGCGGTTTCGATGTCGCCGACCTGGGTGCAGCGGTAACCGGCGTCTTCCAGCACCTCGGTGACGAACAGCCGCACGGCCGGCATGTCTTCGACGATCAACACATGTTCGCCCGCGCCTAGCGGATCAATGACCACCGGGGCCACATCGACAGCGGTCGGATCACTGGTGGCCGGCAGCATGATCGTCACTTCGGTGCCGCGCCGCGCCACGCTGCGGATGTGCGCATCACCGCCGGACTGGCGGGCGAAACCGTAGATCGTCGACAGCCCCAGCCCGGTGCCCTGGCCCAGTGGTTTGGTGGTGAAAAACGGCTCGAACACCTTATCGATGACGCTGTGCTCGATGCCGGTACCGTCATCGCGCACCGATAGCGCCACATAGGAACCATCGGCGAGGTTCGGGTCGCCGTGGGAATACGCCGCGTACGTGCTGACCCAGATATTGCCGCCCCGTGGCAATGCGTCCCGGGCATTGATCACCAGATTGAGCACTGCGCTTTCGAGCTGGATCGGATCGACCAGCGCGATGGCAGGTTTGGTGGTCATTTCGAGCTTGAGGGCGATGCGTTCGCCGATGGTGCGCACCAGCAAGTCTTCCAGCGAACGCACGTGGTCGTTGATATCCACCGGGCGTGTGTCGAGCGGTTGCTGGCGGGCAAAAGCCAGCAGGCGATGGGTGAGCGAGGCCGCGCTCATCGCCGAACTCAGGGCCGCTTCGGCGTAGAACTGGACTTTGTCCGGGCGCGCATCGGCGACGCGTTTCTGGATCAGTTCGAGGCTGGTGATGATCCCGGTCAGCAAGTTGTTGAAGTCATGGGCGATGCCGCCGGTGAGTTTGCCCAGCGCATCCATTTTCTGCACTTGCAGCAGCTGCGACTCGGCGCGGACCCGGTCGGCGACTTCCTTGGCCAGTTGTGTGGTGGTGTCGTCCAGCCGCGCCAGGTGCGAGCGTTCACGATGGCGGTGTTCGGTGACGTCTTCGACGAACACCAGGCTGAGCTCTGGCGTGCGGTACGGTGATATCTGCCACTGGGTTTCGCGGATCTCGCCCTGCACACGCATGTTCAGTGTGCCTTTCCAGCGTTCGCCGTCCACCAGTCGCAAGCGTAGCTCGTCAAGGATCGCGCTCTGATCCTCGGCGAAGCATTCACTGAGGGTCTGCGGGTCGCGGTTGTCCTGGATCAGTTGCGAGAAGGCGTGGTTGCACTCGTGGACTTTCAGGTCGGCGTCGAGCACCGCGATGGGCGCGGAGATGTTGACGAAGATCTCCCGAAAGCGCGCCTCGCTTTCGCGCAAGGCATTCTCCGTGTCGCGCACCCGCAGCAGGGTGCGCAAAGTCGCCAGCAGCACATCGGGATCGACCGGGTGAATCAGATACGCATCGGCCCCGGCATCGAGGCCGGTGATGATGTCGCCGGTCTGGATCGACGCGGCCGACACGTGGATCACCGGAAGCAGCGCGGTGGCCGGGTCGGCGCGCAATTTACGGACGATATCAAACCCGCTCATGTCCGGCAGATTGACGTCGAGAATCAGCGCATCAAGCGACTGACTGGCAATCAGAGCCAGACCTTCACCGCCGGTGCCGGCCTCGAGCACTTCGTAACCGTGGCGCTCCAGGCGTCGGCGCAAGGCGTAGCGGGTGGCAACGTTGTCATCGACGATCAACAGACGGATGTCATGTTTCATCGACGTTCTCCTCAGCAATCGCCAACGGAATGATCACGAAAAAGCTTGAACCCACGCCCGGCGTACTTTCGACACCGACCTCGCCACCGAGCAATTCGGCGAAGCGCTTGCACAGCGACAAGCCCAGGCCGGTGCCGCGCAGGCGTTTTTGCAGCGGTGAGTCGACCTGAGAAAAGTCTTCGAACAAGGTGCCGTGCAACTCGGGGGCGATACCGATGCCGGTGTCGCTGACCGCAAATCGCACTTTGTCCTGACCTTCCAGGCGTGCCGAGACCCGGACTTCGCCACGGGTGGTGAATTTCAGCGAGTTGGAAATGAAGTTGCGCAGAATCTGCGCCAGCTTCTTGTCATCGGTGAAGAGGCGCGGCAAACCCACCGGTTCCTCGAAAATCAGGTCCACGGCCGTGGCGTCGACAATCGGCCGGAACATCCCCCGAAGTGCGGCGAACAGATCGAACATGTCGAACCACGCCGGAGAAATGCTGATGCGCCCGGCCTCGATCTTCGCCAGGTCGAGCAGGTCGTCGACCATATCGCTGAGTTCCCGGGCGGCGGTGCTGACGAAGGCCACCTGCTTGTGCTGCTCGGGGCTCAGCGGGCCGTCGAGTTCGTCGGCCAGCAGGCTGTTGATGCTCAGGATCGAGCCCAGCGGGGTGCGGAACTCGTGGCTCATGTACGATAGAAAGCGGCTTTTCAGGTCGGACGCCTGGCGCAGTTGTTCGGCCTGGGTGTCGAGTTCGGCGTACAGCGCGAGTACGCCCTGATTGGTTTCGTCGAGTTCTTCGCGCAGTGCCGCCGATTCGCTCTGCAACTGGGCGATCAACGCGGCCTGTTCGGCGTTGCTCAGTGTCGGGGACTCAGCCATGGGCGGCCTCCAGGGCAACGACCAGCACCGTTACATCGTCGCGCCCGCGACAGAAGTCACGGTGCAGGACGGTGGCTATCACGGCAGGATGCCGATGCACCAGACCGGGGTAGTCTTGAAGGTTCCAACGGGACTGCAAGCCATCGCTGTACATGATCAATAGATGTCCGTTCACGTGAGCATAGTCAAAGGGCTGGGCTTTTCGGTATTGGCCGCCGACGATTCCGGGATGCGAGGCCAGTCCGCGCGACTTGTCGGAGGCGATCAGGCTGGCACCGATGTTACCGACACCGGTGAACGACAGACTGGCACGCCCGGCGTGAAACTGCGCGAATGCCACTGCGCCACCCCGGCTCCCGATCATCTCGCGGTGCATGTCTTCCATCAGCAGCGTTGGCGCACCGAACGGGCTCAGGGCAAAGGCTTTTTCCCCGGCACGGGCCGCACGCTCGGCGTCTTCACCATGGCCCAGACCGTCGACGATCAGAGCACTGATGTCACTGCCGTGAATCGCCAGATGCCAGACGTCGCCACAGGCCGGATCGTTGTGCAGAGAGTGCTGGCTGACACCATACGGCAGATCCGCCTGACGGTCGCTGCGCGGGTACAGACGAGCCAGCAGCACCGCGCCGCGATGATCGGCAAAAACATCGAAGACATCCGCCTGGCGTGCCACGGCGCCCAGGCCGATGCCCTGAGTACCGCCGGTGGAAAAACCATCGGCCATGCACGCGTCCAGATCAAACCCCTGAGCACGGTCGACCGCAATCATCTCGATGCCGTCGTCACCCTGACGCGGCAACAGACGCAAGTGAAGTTCGCCGTGCCCGGCATGCTTGAGCACATTGCTCGCCAGCTCCGTGGCCACCAGCGCGACGCGGCCGGCATCGCTTTCGCCAAAACCGTGGTGTTCGGCCAGACGCTGGGCCGTACGCCGGGCATGGCCGATCTGGCTGCTGTCCTCGATCACCAACACTTGGGTCAATGTCCCGCTGATGTTCATGTCCATCGGGTGATCGTTATGCGAGTGCCTTTGCCGGGCTCGGTGTCCAGTTCGAATTCGTCCACCAGCCGCTTGGCCCCGGTCAGCCCCAGGCCCAGACCGCTGCCGGAGGTCCAGCCATCGGTCATCGCCAGTTTGATGTCGGGAATACCCGGGCCTTCATCGCGAAAGGTCAGGCGCAGGCCGACCTTGTGGTTGTCATCGAGGATCTCCCAGTCCATGTCGCCACCACCACCGTAGACCATGGTGTTGCGCGCCAGCTCGCTGACGGCGGTCACCAGTTTGGTCAGGTCGATCAGGCGCATGCCGCATTCGGTGGCCAGTTTGCGCGCCTGTTGCCGGGCCAGCACCACGTCCTGCTCGATGTTGATCGGTTGGGTACCGCTGCTGCGCACGGTCATTGCTGGCGTACTCGTTCCTGCAGCAGTTTCATGCCGCGCTCGACATTCAGCGCGGTGCTGACGCCCGGCAGGTAAAGACCGAGCTCGACCAGGGTAATGGCGACCGCCGGCTGCATGCCGACCAGCATGGTTTCAGCGTCCATGATTTTCGACAGGCCGGAAATGGTGCCGATCATCCGGCCGATGAACGAATCGACCATGTCCAGCGCCGAGATGTCGATCAACACCCCGCGCGCCGAGGTTTTGCTGATGCGCTCGGACAGATCGTCCTGCAGGGTGAGGGCGAGCTGGTCGTGCATGTCGACCTGGATGGTCACCAGCAGGAAGTCACCCATCTGAAGAATCGGGATACGTTCCATTGTTCAGACCGTCTTGGTGAGGGTGATGCCCAGACGGGTCAGGGCCAGCTTCAGTGCGTCGGCCAGATTGGCTTTGGTGACCACACCCTGCAGATCCAGGCCCAGATGGACGATGGTCTGGGCAATCTGCGGACGCACGCCGCTGATGATGCAATCGGCGCCCATCAGGCGGATCGCGGTCACGGTCTTGAGCAGGTGCTGGGCGACCAGCGTGTCGACGGTCGGCACGCCGGTGATGTCGATGATGGCGATTTCCGAACCGGTGTCGACGATGCGTTGCAGCAGCGATTCCATAACCACTTGGGTGCGCTGTGAATCGAGGGTGCCGATCATCGGCAGGGCGAGCACGCCATCCCACAGTTTGACCACCGGGGTCGACAGCTCCAGCAGTTCTTCCTGCTGACGCTTGATCACTGCTTCACGGGATTTCTGGAACGTGCGAATGGTGTACAGGCCGAAAGCATCGAACAGTTCGGAGATTTCCCAAAGCTGTTCGGCGAGCAGGGCGGGCTGGTTCTGGTAATGGTTTTGCAGCAGGGCGAACAGCGGGCCCTTGAGCGAGAAGATGAAGCTGGCGGTCTGCTGCGAATCCTGACCGAGCTGGGCGCGGCTGTGGGAGAGTTTTTCGAGGAACTGGCGCATGCCTTCCCAGCCCGGCGCGGTGATGTTGGTGCCGCTGTCGTTTTCCAGGCCGCTGACCACCAGTTGCAGGAATTCGCCGGTCTGTTGCTGTATGTCGTGTTCTTTGAGGTTGCGGGTAGCACCGCTGGCTTGCAGTCCGTTGATCCATTCGCCCAGCAGTTGTGACTGTTTGTTTTTCATCGCATCGAGTGTGCTGTTCTGCAGTGCTGCCATGTGCCTGTTGCTCCATTGCGAATTGGGGGCCGGTTCTTCGGAAAATGACCGGCGCGAAGTGAATGACCCTGGCCGTTCGAAATAGTTGTTCGTTCCCGCGAGGATATTTTTGATCTACCGCAAGGAACGCACCGGTAACTCTAGTCGGCGTGGCCGGGAATGCTGATCTTTTGCCTGCAACAAGGCCCCAACGCAAAGAGGCCGCGTCCAATGGAGGCGGCCTCTTGAGGTGTGTTGCGGTTACTTGTTTGGGTGCTTGGCCTGCAATTCCTTGGCGGCAGCCAAGTGTTTTTCCAGCCCCGGCAACATTTTCTGGGCAAAGGCTTTGAGTTCGGTGGCGCCTTTGACTTTGTCGTCGGTCACGGTGTTGGCTTGTTTCTTGAACAGCTCGATGGTTTCTTCGTGAGCCTTCACCTGATTGTTGGCATAGGCGGCATCGAACGACTCATCGCGCATGTCGAGGATTTTTTCCTTGGCCTGTTTGACCAGGGTCGTGGTGTCCGACACTTCAATGTCGTTGGCCTTGGCAATCGTCGCCAGTTCATCGTTGGCTTTGCCGTGGTCGGTGATCATCATGTTGGCGAAGGCCTTGATGTCGGCCGACTGGCTCTTCTCCAGCGCCAGGCGGCTGGTTTCGATTTCGGCGATGCCGCCGGCAGCGGCGTTGTCGACGAAGTCATTGTCGGTGGCGGCGAAAGCCGAGCCCATGCCGGTGCTCAACGCAACGGCCAGAAAAAGATGACGCAGTTTGAATCCGTCCATTGGTGTTTCTCCACGCAGGTTTTTGTGAGCGTTATTCAATGGAGGGAATTGGCCGACCAAAGGTTTTATCGCATTTGCGACAGGGCGACGAACGGGCACCGCTGGTCTGACAGGTGGTCGACAGAACCGGTCAACCGAGGCCATTCTGATACCTGGCCAGCGCAATCGGTCGCGTTGGCTACCGATCAACTGACGGAGGTGTTCCATGCCGGTGACCCATGATTTGTTACAGGACTTGAAACTGACAAAGGAAGAAATCCAGCAGCGACGCACCGCGGATCCACATCTGGATGCACTGATCAACAAGTATTCCCAGGCGGACGCCGAAGTCGTCAAGGCCGAGACGGCGACCTCGGATGCGCCGAGCGACGACACCCTGAAGAAACTCAAAGAGAAACGCCTGCAGGTCAAGGACAAGATCGTCGAGCAGTTGCAGGCTCGAACCTGACCGTCAGTCGCGCCACCGGCCCTCGCTGGTGAAACGACTGGAACGACAGCCCCGACCGGCACCTCGAATGTTCAGAGTCTTCACATTGCGACTCTCAACGAGGTGCCTTATGAAAGATCCAAAATTCCCCAGTGAAGAGCAGGGTGCATTCGACCCGGTACCCACCCATCCCGAGCCGAACAGTCCGGCGCACACCGTCCGTAATCCTGAAGAGGAACGCAAGAGCGAGGAAGTGCCGGAGGATGAGGATCCGGACAAGTTCGATCGATCCAGTAACTGACCGGCTGCCATCGCCTCACTTCAAGGCTGCCTCGAGAGGCAGCCGCGCCATGTGCGTCGCCTTCAGCGAGCCGAAATACAACCACTCGCCATACTCGCGCACCGTGGTGATCGGCGAGTAATTGCCGGCGCTGGCATCCTGCAGATTGGCGATCACTTTGCCGTCCAGATCCAGGCCCAGCACGAACCCGCGCTTCTCCACCGGTTTGGGCAGTACAGTCATGGCCCGCACGATCATCTTGCGTGCGAACGGGTGTTCAGCCGTGCGATCCAGCAGCGGATTGCGCGGTGTGTACAGCGCCACCCAGAAACGGTCCCAGCCGTTGAACGCGAGGTTGTCCGGTAGCCCCGGCAGGTTGTCGATGAACAGGTCATGGGTGCCGGCCTTGGGCCCGGTCAGCCAATAGCGGCTGATGCGGTAGGCGCCGGTTTCGTTGACCAGCACATAGGCGTCATCGGGGCCGAGCGTCACGCCGTTGGCGAACTCCAGTTTGTCGAGCAGCACGACGGTCTTGCCGGTCTGGAAGTCATAACGCAGCAGGCGTCCGTCGCCGCCATGCTCGATGATCGCTTCGCCATCGTGGCCGTAACCCCAGCGACTCGTGGCATCGCTGAAGTAGGCGTAATGCCCGGACTTGTCGATGGCCACGTCATCGGTGAAACCGAACGGCAAGCCATTGGCCTCGGTGGTCAGCGCCACCAGTTGACCCTGCGCATCGAGCGACAGCAAACCCTTGACCCCGTCGGCGATCACCAGCAAACCGTTGGGATGCCGCGCCAGCCCCAGCGGCCGGCCGCCGGTATCCGCCAGCACCTTGCGCTGCTGACCGTCGAGGCTGGTGCGCAGCAGGCGTCCGTCGTGCAGCCCGGTGATCAGAAAGTCGTTTTCCAGCAGCAGCGCTTCCGGGCCTTCGATGTCACTTGGGCCAACTTGTGCCGCGCCCTTGAGTCGCTGGTTGTCAGCGTACTGGCCTTCGGTCAGCGAGGGCGCCGGTTGCGGTGTCCAGGCCACGGGCTCGACCTTGGTCGGCATCAACAACAAGAAGGCCAGAACGCCGACAATCAGCAGCAACAGCAGATAACGCCATCACACACGTGGGCTCCCGCGAGAGCGAGGTGCCGGGTCGCCATGTCACGCAGGGCCAGCATCGAAGCCGCCGATTCGCGCTCGATGCGACGCTTGAGCAGCAAGTGGTTGGCAATGCGCAGGCCAATGCCCTCGAACTGATAATCGAGGGTTCGTACAAACCGAGTGGCATCGTTGTGCGCCGAGCATTCATAGGTCAGCCGCAACGACAGACCCTGATCACTTTGGGCCCGGGCACACCAGCGCCGGCCCGGCAGGTATTCGGTGACCTCCCAGCGCAAATGCCCCTCACGCCCGCCAGCGTGAATGTCCTCGTCGAATCGCGCACCGGCATGTAGCGCACCGCTGGGGCCGTCGATCTTCAGTGAAGACGGATGCCACTCCGGCCAGCGACTGACGGTGGCGGCGTAGGCGAGGACGGCGATCGGATCGCCGGCAATGTCGACGGTGTGCTGCATGCGGGTCATGGGCGTTCTCGAATCGGTCAGAGGGGCGGTTTCCGGCTCCCAGTAGAGGGTGCCGAACAGGTAGTCCATCAGCGGAAAAACGATATTGAAATTGCGCTCCTGCATGCGCTCGCGACGGTGATGCAGCTCGTGCAGACGGCGCATCTGGCGGATCCACGGCAGGCGGGTCAGCGGGTTCTGCGGCGGCAGATGCTCGCAGGCGTGAAACACTTCATAGGTCAGGTAACCGAACACCATGCAGCCGCCGAACAGCCCGGCCACATTGCCGTTGAACTGCGCGAACAGCCACCACAGAGGCAGGGTGATCGCCAGCGTGTGCAGCACGATCAGCCAGGCGGGGAACAGGATCACCCGCCAGTCGCGGGCGCCGTCGTAGGTCATGTGGCCGGGGGTGAAGAAGCTGTGATGATCGCCGGCATGCCGGGCATAGAACATCCGGGCGAAGCTCTTTTTGTGGTGGCCGAGGTGGCGGTGCACCATGTACACGCCGAAATTGAAGAACAGCAAAGTCAGCGGCACGGTCAGCCATTCCAGCGGCCGCACCTGGTGCACGCTGCTCCAGAACGCGCCGATGGCCAGCACGCCGAACAGCAGCACGAACGCACCGTGCAGCCACGGGTTGTAGCGGGGATGGATCGCCGCACGGTAGCGGCTGCGAAAAGCCTCGGTGGTCTGCCTCACTGCGGTCACCTGCGGATATTGTCGTTATCCCGGCAGCGTAGCCGATCCCGCCGTTTGTGCAGGGCCAACCTTCAGGTCACAAGTGCCATGCTCCGGTGCATAGCGGCCGTCAGCTCAACGGGTTCCAGCGCTGCGACCAGTCGTCATCGGCTCTGATCACCTCACGCAGCAGGTCGAACGCCTGTTGCAGGATCGCCGAGTCGCGGTCACGGGAGTAGACGAGGTAGGTCGGGTAGCCGAATTCCGGGGCTTTGGTCACCGGCTCCAGCGCGCCGCTTTCCAGATAGGTGCGCACGACCCGGGTCCGGAAATAGCCGCTGCCGCCGTTCTCGAGGATGTATTGCAGGGCCAGCGGGCCGAGGTTGAAGCTCAGGGCGGCCTTGGCCTTTTCCGGCAGGGCGGCGTCGTGCTGGCGGCGGAAGTCCGGGCCCCAGTCGATGTACACGTAAGGGGCAGGGCGGCCGGGCGTGGTCACCAGAATCAGTTTCTCCTCCAGCACCTGCTCGACCTGCAGTCCTGGCCAGTATTCCGGTTGATAGACCAGCGCGGCATCGAGTACGCCTAGTTCGAGCTGGCGCAGCAGGTTTTCGCCGTCGCGGATGTCCATGCGCAAGGCGTGGCCGGGGATTTTCTCTCGCAGCTCGGCAGCCCAACTGAGCATCAATGGGTTGCACAGGCTGACCTCGCCGCCGATGTGCAGCACGTTGTGATAACCCTCGGGCAAGGGCAGGTCGCGGCGCGCGGCTTCCCAGGTCTGCACCAGTTGATTGGCGTAGACCACGAAGGCCTCGCCGTTGGCGGTCAGCCGCGCACCGGCACGGTTGCGCACGAACAGCGTGCTGCCCAGCTGGCTTTCGAGTTTCTGGACGCGGGCGGTGATTGCCGTTTGCGTGACGAACAGCTTTTCCGCCGCCGCGGCGAGGCTGCCGTGGCGGACGATTTCCAGAAAGGTGCGGGCGAGATCGATGTCCATGGGCGGGCCGGTGGTTGAGGTGCGCGCATTGTACGGGCAGCCCCGGGACCGCGTCATCGTTCAGTCAGCCACTTCGACTTCACGCACCCGAGCCCATTCCTCCACCAACCGCGCCGGCGTACAGCAGGTCTTGCGCTTGTACACGAAGTTGCGGCACTTCTCGGCAAACTGATTGCGGTTGTACAGCATGTCTTCCTGCATCTCCTGCAACTCGGCTTCGCGGCACTGACGAATCAACACATGATCGACCCGCAACTTACGCTCCCGCACCGCTGCATAAGTCGGATCGCTCAGCACACTGTTGGCCCGTTGCAGCAGCCACAGCGAGAACTCGTCCGGGCAGCGCGGGCCGATTTCCTGAACCATGCCCAGTTGCAGCGCCTGCGCAGCGCTGACCGGCAGGCAGGCCTGGGTCAATTGTTCCGCCATGGCCGGGCCGACGGCGCGGGGCAGGCTGTAAGTCCAGTATTCCGAGCCGTACAGGCCCATGCTCTTGTAATGCGGATTGAGCACGATGTCGGCGCGGGCAAACACGATGTCAGCCGCCAGGGCGAGCATCACACCGCCAGCGCCGGCATTGCCGGTAACCCCGCTGACCACCAGTTGCCGTGCGCTGAGCAATTCTTCGCACACATCATCGATGGCCTGGATATTGGCCCAGGCTTCGGCACCCGGATCTTCGGCGGCCTGGATCACGTTCAGATGCACGCCATTGGAAAAACTGCCGCGTCCACCCTTGATCAACAGCACCTGAGTGTCGCGTGATTTGGCCCAACGCAGCGCCTCGACCATGCGCCGGCATTGCTCGGTGCTCATCGCGCCGTTGTAGAACTCCAGCGTCAACTCGCCGACCCGGCCTGACTCGCGATAACGGATCGGCTGATACGGCTCGTCGCTGAACGGTGCGTTGGCAATCGACCAGTCCAGCACCGGCACGTGCGCCAGTTTTCCGGCCAGCACATGCCGCGCCGGACGCTTGAAGGTTTCTTCGCCCGGTTGCGGTTTGCGTCGCAGCGAGCCGATCCACAGGCTGTGATCACCGGTCGCCACCAAGACCGCGTCGTCGTGTACCGCGAGAATCTCGCCGGGCATGCCGGTGCGCTGATCGAGGTGCGCGTCGTACACGTAATACTGCCCGCCGGCGAGGCTGGCAAGTACGCCGGGCTGGCCGTCCGCCGCGTCGATGCAGCGCTTGATGAAGCGCGAACAGTCGTGCCAGCTGAAGGTGCGGTCGTCCTGTTTCATGTTCGGCTGCAAGCGCCCGCGCACTGTCGGATCGTTGTAATCCAGCGCCACCGGCTCGAAGCCGTCGATGAATTTCTCCACCACTTCACGGATGCAACGGATCGCCGCGTCGCTGACCCGACCGTTGTACAGCTCGGATTTACGAAGGCCCGTTGGCAAGTTGAATTCACAGGTGGCCCAGACCGGGCCGGCGTCCATTTCCTCTACCGCTTGCAGGGCGGTCACGCCCCAGGACGGCAGCTCGCGCATGATCGCCCAGTCCAGTGCGCTGGCACCGCGATCGCCGACGATGCCGGGGTGAATGATCACCACCGGACGCTGCGGATTGCTCCACAGCGCGTGGGGAACGCGATCCTTGAGGAACGGGCAGATCACCAGGTCAGCGCCGCTGTTTTCGATCTGTTCGCACACGGCGGCTTCATCGGTGAACAGCACCACGCTGGGTGAATGCCCGGCCTGACGCAGTTCCAGCCAGGCGCGTTGGGTCAGGCCGTTGAACGCCGACGATAGAAGAATGATGTTGAGTGATCGCATGATTGCTCTTCCTTGAAAGGTCAGCCGCAGGCTCCCGGTGAGCCGTCCGTGGCTATCGATGGAGGCGCAAGGTTAGAGACTGGCGTGGGGGGCGCCACTGATCGAGATCAACGTTGTGTCAGCCAATGTTGCCGTGCCGACGGCGTGCCTTATTCTCAAAGGTTTGTTGATCCTGATTTTTTATTACTTCAAATGTCTCAGGCGCTATAGCACAGTCGCACCCCTGATCACCGCCGGAAGATCCCGGCGTATCCATGGATTTTCGCAGCGGGTGGAGCCCGTTTTCAGGGAGTAAGGCATGGGGAGTCACAACCCGCATTACCAGGTCATCGGGCAAATGTTCCAAAAGGACTACCGATGGTTGTGCGCAGCGGTCAGCCGTACCCTCGGCTGCCCGCATAGTGCACAGGATATTGCTTCGGAAACTTTTCTTCGGGTCCTGGCGCTGCCCGATCCGCTGGCGATTCGCGAACCCCGCGCGCTGCTGACCACGATTGCCCGGCGGCTGGTCTATGAAGGCTGGCGCCGGCAGGATCTGGAGCGCGCTTACCTGCAAAGCCTGGCAATGGCGCCGGAACCGGTGCATCCGTCGCCCGAGGAACGGGAGTTGGTGATCGAAACGCTGCTGGCGGTGGATCGCTTGCTCAATGGTTTGTCGGCCAAGGCCAAGGCTGCGTTTCTCTATCACCAGCTCGACGGCCTGACCTACAGCGAAATCGGCGAACGCCTCGGCGTGTCCACCAGCCGCGTGCAGCAATACATGGTCGAAGCGTTCAAGCGTTGCTATCAGGCGATGCAGGCATGAGGCCGGACGAAACGCTGATCGACGAAGCCGCGCAATGGATGGCACTGCTGCAATCGGGGCACGTCAGCTTGCAGGAGCGTGCGGCCTTCGACGCCTGGCGCACGGCGGATCCACGGCATCAGCAGATCATCGAGCAAATGGGTGGCGGGCTGAATCTGCTGCGCCATTCGAACCTGCGCGGCTTGCCGCGTGAGAGTGTGCTGCACAGCTTGAATGCACCGTCCAGTCGACGCCGATTCCTCAGTGGCAGTTTGAGTGTGCTCGGTATCGCGGTGCTGGCCGGTTTGCTCGGTCGACGTTATGGCTGGTTGCCCGAGGCTGGCGAGTTGTCGACCGGTACCAGCGAGCGTCGGGAATTCACGCTGGAGGATGGCAGCGCTCTGACCCTCAATGCCCGCAGCCGCGTGGTGCCGCGCTTCAACAATCTCGAACGTTTGCTGGACTTGCGCAGCGGTGAGCTGCTGATCGATGTGGCGAAAAATCTGGCCCGACCGTTTGTGGTCGAAACCGAGCACGGGCGGATGCGTGCGCTCGGGACCAAGTTCCTGGTGCAGCGCGGTGACGATTCAACGCGGCTGGTGATGCTGCATTCACAGGTCGAAGTGGTCACCGCCAGCGGCGCGCGGCAAGTGGTGGAGGCCGGCGAAAGTCTGCTGTTCAACAGACAGGAAATCCTCGCGCTGGAACGCAGCAAAGGACAGGAAAGTGCCTGGGTGCAAGGGCGGCTTGAAGTGCGTGATCGCCCTTTGAGCGAAGTCATCGACAGCCTGCGCAGCTACCGTCGCGGCATCCTGCACCTGAGCCCCGAGGTCGCCGGTTTGCGCCTCAGCGGTCTCTATCCGCTGGACGACAGCGACCGCACGCTGCAACTGCTGGAGCGTTCGCTGCCGATCCGCGTCACCTGGCACAACCCGTACTGGGTCAGCATCGAAGCACGGTTATAAATCCATAACTTCCCGGTCTATCCGTCCCCCTATAAAAAGCGCCGGCCCGCTGCTCATTCCCTGCAGACGCCTTCAACAGGGAAGCCCCTCGATGTTCTCATTCAAACAACAACAATTGTCCCGCCTGACGCTGGCCATCGTGCTGGCGGCGGGCATTGTCCCGACCACCGTTCTGGCACAAGACGCCGCCACTCAGGTGTTTACCTTCGACATTGCCGCAGGCGCTCTCGACGAGGTGCTGCTGGACATCTCGCGGCAGACCGGCGTGCCGATTTCCTTCAGTCAGAATCTGGTGCAGGGCAAGCGCAGCAGTGCGGTGCGCGGCGCATTGGGTGGCCGTCAGGCGGTAGAGAAAGCACTGATCGGCAGCGGCCTGCAAGTCGAGCAGGGCAGCCAGGGCCTGAGCATTCGCCCCGCTGATGCGCCGGGCGTCGCGCCGGTCAAGGCGGCTGCCGTGGCGCCCGCCAGCAGCGCCGATTACCGAATGGAAAAAGTCACCGTCACCGGCTCGCGCATCGCCCGCGCGCAGAGCGATGGTGCGACGCCGGTCAACGTCATCACCCACGAAGAAATGGAAGCGCGCGGCTACAAGAACGTCTACGACGCCCTCGCCACGCAAACCCAGAACACCGGCATGACCCAGGGCGAAGACTACGGCAACACCTGGCAACCGGCGGCCAGCGCCCTCAACCTGCGCGGCCTCGGCCCCAACCACACGCTGGTGCTGATCAATGGCCGACGGGTCGCCGATTACCCGACGCCGTACGACGGCAAGGTCAACTTCACCAACCTGGCGAACATTCCGTCGGCGATCATCGAGCGTATCGAAGTGCTCAGCAGCGGCGCATCGGCAATCTACGGTTCGGATGCGATTGCCGGGGTGGTGAACATCATCCTCAAGGACAAAATGAATGGCGTCGACGTCAACCTCAAAGGCGGCACCAGCGAGCGCGGCGGCGGTGACAACCAGCGTTTGCAGATCAGCGGCGGCGGCAGTTGGGGCGACTTCGACGGTTTGTTCGGACTTGAACTGACCAACCGCGATCCGATCTGGGCCGATGATCGCGGCTTCATGCAGAGCGGA
The DNA here is from genome assembly GCF_004368175.1 of Pseudomonas sp. CH235. NCBI lineage: Bacteria > Pseudomonadati > Pseudomonadota > Gammaproteobacteria > Pseudomonadales > Pseudomonadaceae > Pseudomonas > Pseudomonas sp. CH235. The sequence continues at coordinate 41,597 of NZ_RRZJ01000015.1, read as the reverse complement.
CCGCTGGCGGATGTCGGCTACCGTCGCGACCTTACCAACAATCGCTATCTGGGGCCAGGTTGCGGCGCCTATCAGGGCACGTTCGACAACAAGCTGTTCAACAGCGGCGGACGTTGCCGCACCGACCAGATGTACAACGATTACTGGACGGTGCAGACGCAAAAGGAAAACTACGACGGCTACACCCGTGGCACCTGGCATTTCAGCGACAGCGGCCAGGTCTTCGCCGATCTGATGTACGGCCTCGATCACATCCAGAACAACACCCGTGGCCCGAGCTTCACTTCGCCGGATTTCATCAACCAGAACAGCGGCAATCTGGAGCGTTGGTATCGACGCTTCGGCGAAGAGGAAATCGGTGGGCGCACCAGCAACAACAGCAAGTGGCGCGACACCTCCTGGACCGGCACCCTGGGCCTTTCGGACAAGATCGCCGACACCGGGTGGAACTATGAACTGGCGGCCAACCGATCCGAGTACAAAAGCGTTCGCACCACGCGTTACACGCCGCTGTCGTCGATCCAGGATTTCTACCTCGGTCCGCAACTGGGCACCCGCGACGGTTACCCGGTGTTCGCGCCGGATGCTTCGCGCCTCGACCGGCCACTGACGCCGCAGGAGTGGGAGCAGTTTCGCGGCAACCTGACGCAGAGCAGCAAGTCGGTCTCCACGAGTTACAACGCTTCGGTCAACGGCGAGTTGTTTGACCTGCCGGCCGGGCCGGTGGGATTCGCCGGCGTGCTCGAGGCGGGCAAGCAGGAATACCGCATCGATCCGGATGACAGCCTCAACGACGGCAGTTTCTACGGCGTAACCCCGGCGCAAAGCTCCGGCGGCTCGCGCAAGCGTTATGCGGCTGGGGGCGAGTTCAGCATTCCAGTCACCGACACGGTATTGGCGACAGCCGCAGGGCGTTGGGACCAATACAAATTCAGCGGCCGCACCGAGCAACAGAAAACCTACAACCTCGGCCTGGAATGGCGGCCGGTGAACAGCTTGCTGGTGCGCGGCAGCTACGGCACCAGTTTCCGCGCACCGGATCTGAACTACATCTATCAGTCCGACAGCAACGGCTACTACCCGGCGCAGATCGACTATTACGGCTGCAGCCAGGGCGTGGAGGGCGCCTGTGACCGTGGGCGCGTCGATTACACCCAGAGCGGCACGGCGGATCTGGAATCCGAACGCGGCAAATCCTGGACCTACGGTTTCGTCTGGTCGCCTTCACGCAACTTCGATTTCTCCACTGACTTCTGGCGGGTGGAGATCGATGACCTGCTGACCACCGTCGACGAAAACCGCCTGTTGCAGCAAGAGAACGAATGCCGCAATGGCACCCAGGACATCAACTCGGCCAACTGCCAGTCGACCCTGGCACGCGTCGATCGCAATCCCGGCAATGCCGCCGTCGATCCCAATCAGTTGCAGCGGGTGCGGGTGAACGCGATCAACGCCGCCAGCGAACGGGTCAGCGGTCTGGACTTCAAGAGCAACATCCGCTGGGGCGCCGGGCAGTACGGCGCGTTCAGTTCGGCGCTGGGCTACACCCTGGTGCTCTCGCATTACTACAAGGAATCGGACGAAGCCCCGACCCAGGACTGGCGCACCTCGCGCACCAACTACGACTGGCGCAGCAAGGTCAACGCCAGCCTGACCTGGGATTACCAGCAGGCCACGGCAACGCTGATGGGGATTCGTTACGGCTCGGTCACCAACGGCGCGGGCGACGGGCGCCTGTCGCCGTGGACGGTGTTCAACGCCAGTGCACGGTACAAACTCAACGACCGGGCGAGTGTCGGGCTGACCGTGAACAACGTGCTCAATCAGGTCAAGCATGACGACTCGGCGGGCTGGCCGTATTACCCGACCGGCAACTACGACCCGTACGGGCGCCAGTGGTGGCTGGATGTGAGTTATCACTTCGGCAGTTGAGGACGGAATGGCGTCAGGCAGCGTCCTACGGAAGTTGCCGGACTTTGGGCGAAAACGGGGATATTTCCGACGACTTTTTAAGGTTGGCCGTCGGAAGCGTGATCTATAGCATCGGCGATGACATTGAAGTCGTTAACGGCCTTATCACTCAGGCCTCTGATAATGGATTGATCATGCGAACTGCACACCTCGAATACGAAACGCCTGCTTATTCCGCTCGCCATCAGTGGCGCGATGATCGTGCCAGGTGCCCCATGGAGGATGTCGCCTTGCCCAGCGCAAAAATGCCCCGGTTGGCGGGTTTGAAGAAAGTCGAGGGCAAGCCTGTCGAATTGCTCGTGCATGGCCGGAACATCGGTGATGACGCCCTGCTGATTATTCAGCTTACCGATGAGGGTTTCGAGCTGAACGACGTCGTCGACATGCTTTCAACCTCCGAGCTTTATCAGCAAGGCGACATGGTCAAACTCATCACTGGCAAGTCGGTCAGAACGGTAAGGCGGCTGCTGAAGGAAGGCAAACCGGTACGGCTTGACCCGCAGCAGAGTGTCATCGCCTACCAATATGCATTGGTGCTGGAGTTAGCCATTCGGGCCTTCGGGGGGCAACCACGGGCGGAGGACTGGCTGCAGAAACCCTCTACCTATTTTTACGGTCATGTGCCGCTGGAATTGACCCTGCATCCATTGGGTTTTCAGATGGTGGAGCAGTATCTGAGTCAGCTTATCTACGGGGTTTACCCATGAACCCATTGCCGTGGGACGAGCATTGGTATGCGTGGCGGCTGGATCGCGAGGTTTATGGAGGGACGTGGGACAGCGGGATGGGGTCAAAGCTCAGAGGCGGTCGATGGAACATACCAGGACGACGCGTCGTCTACGCATCCGTCGATCCTTCCTCGGCCATTCTTGAGGTGGCAGCCAACCGCAGTTTTGATGCCCTGGACAGCGAACCTTATGTATTGACGTGCTTTGAGGTCATCAGCGACGCGAAGGTGAAAATCGTGCAGCCCGAAGAAGTGCCGAACCCTTACTGGCTGAGCCCTGCACGGCCGTCACCCAATCAGCGATTGTTTGCCGACGCTTTACTGGCTGAACATCCGTTTGTACTGATTCCCTCGGCGGCAACCCGGCATTCGTGGAACTTGCTGGTGAGTTGTGACCTGGCAGAGGGGCAGTTCAAGATGGTCTCGCAGGAGCGGTTCAGCCTTGATACCCGACTGGTCAGGGAAATGGCGTTGGTCTGATGCAGCGTCATGCTGCATTTTGCATAACCTCAGCACCCAACGGTCTAAATCGCGCTCTATAAATCAACATCCGCCATCGCACATCCCTGCATAAACCAAAACGCAGGGATGGCTGTTCATGATCCATTTTTCACCCGTTAAATCCCCTTTGAGCCTGGCCTTGCTGCTGGCGATCAACACGTTGCCGGCCATCGCTGCCGACAGCACGGCCAACGAGCCGACCACCCAACTGCAACGGGTCGAAGTCACCGGCACCGCGATTCGCCGGGTCGATGCTGAAACCGCTGTGCCGGTCACCATTCTGCGGGTCGAGGAGTTGCAGAAGCAGGGCGTGACCACCACCGAAGAGCTGGTCAACCGCATCTCGGCCAACCAGTCTTCGGTGGGCTCCGGGCGCTCGGTGGGGTCGAGCAGCGGCGGGGCGTCTTACGCCGACCTGCGGGGAATCGGCCCGAACAAGACCCTGGTGCTGCTCAACGGTCGGCGCCTGAGCAACAACGCGACCAATGCGATAAATGGCTCCGGCGTCGATCTCAACACCATTCCGTTCGCCGCCATCGACCGGGTGGAAGTGCTGCGCGACGGCGCCTCGGCGCTGTACGGTACCGATGCCATCGGCGGGGTGATCAACTTCATCACCAAGACCAGCCTCACCGAAGGTCAGATCAGCACGAACTACGACACACCGACCCATTCCGGTGGCGGTGAAAGCCGCAACTTCAGCGGCAGCTGGGGTTTTGGTGATTTGCAGGACGATCGCTTCAATGTTTTCGGTGTCGTGAGTTATGACAAGCAACAACGGCTGGCCGCCGAAGATCGCGGTTATACCTACAACTACCAACCGGGGCGTGGTCTTGATTACACCTCCGGCACGGCATCGCCTGCCAACTGGAGCCAGGGCAGCAACGCCACCAACCCATTGGCCGGTTCCGGTTGCAATGCGCCGGGGCTGCTGTCGCGCAATGGTATCTGCCGCCAGAGCCTGTGGAACTACCTCGATCTGGTGCCGGAAACCGAGAAGACCTCGGCCTTCGCCAAAGCCACCGGCAAGCTGTCGGACGAACACAACGTCAGCCTCGAATACTTCTGGGCCCGCAACGAAAACCGGACGCAGATCGGGCCCGGCACTCTGATGGGTAATCAGGTCAATCCTGGCACCGCGTTCTATCCGGGGAACGGCATTACGCCCGGCCCGAGCGGTTTTGCCCTCGACCCGACGCAGCCAGTGGACGTGAACTGGCGTGAAACCGCCGTCGGTGCCCGTCAGCATGAAGATGACAACACCGGTCAGCGTCTGCTGTTGAGCTTCGACGGCACGCTGGTGGGGTGGGATTACAACCTCGGCGCGTCGTACAACCAGAACAAGGTGGTCAACACGATTCGCAGTGGTTATGTGAACGACCGCGCCGTCAGCCAGGGTATTGCCGACGGTGTGATCAACCCGTTCGGTCCGCAGACCGCTGCCGGTTCGGCCTTGTTGGCAGCCAACAGTGTGGACGGTGATTACTCGACGGCGGTGGGCCGGGTCAAGGCGATTGACGGGCGTATCAGCCGCGAGATCGGCGACTGGTTCGGTGCAGGGCCTTCGGCACTGGCGCTGGGCGGTGAGTACCGCAAGGAAGACTTCCATCAGGATTTCGCCGCGTTTGCCGGCGACGTGCAGAGCCTGGGTGTGGATCCCAACGGCAGTGTGCAAGGGGATCGTAGCGTCTCGGCGCAGTACGCCGAAGTCAACGTGCCGGTGCTCGACAGTCTTGAATTGTCCGCCGCCGTGCGCCACGACAAATACAGCGACTTCGGCAGCACCACCAATCCGAAATACTCGTTCCGCTTCCAGCCGTTCAAGGAGCTGGTGGTGCGTGGTGCCTACAGTGAAGGCTTCCGTGCGCCGTCGCTTTATGAGTTGTACAACCCGACGTTCACCTCGTTCACCAATGCCAACTACAACGACCCGCGCCTTTGCGCCGGTGGCAACCCGAGTAACGGCGGCATTGCCAACCGCGACTGTGCCCAGCAGTTCAACCGTACCTCCGGCGGCAACACCGATTTGAGCCCGGAAACTGCGCGCAACGTCACCCTCGGTTTCGTTTATCAGCCATTCGATCGCCTGACCACCGGGCTGGATTTCTGGTGGATCGACATCGCCAACCAGATCGCCGAATTCCCTGAATCGGCGGTGTTCGAAAACCCGGAACTGTATCCGGAGCGTTTGATCCGCAAGCCGGACGGCTCCATCGATCACATCGTCACCGGCCTGGCCAACCTCGGGAAGATCAAGACCAACGGCGTCGATGTGAGCTTCGACTATCGCCTGCCGAGCACCCCGTACGGCGATTTCGGCATCGGTCTGCAAGGCACTTATGTCACCCGTTACGACTATCAGCAACAGCTCAAGGGCGACTACATCGACAAGCTCGGCGATTTTCGCGGCGGCGACTTTGCCTCGGCCGGCGCCGTGGCCCGTTGGCGTCACAGCCTGACCGGCAGCTGGAACTACGGCCCGCTCGGCGCGAGCCTGACCAACCGCTACACCAGCGGTTACCACGACTCGGATCGCGAGACCCACGATTACGTCGGTTCGTACAACGTCTGGGACGTGGCCGGCACCTACACCTGGCGCAAGACCCTGGCGGTGACGCTCGGGGTGAAAAACCTGTTCGACCGCGAACCACCATTCAGCAACCAGACCTACACGTTCCAGAGCGGCTACGACCCGAAATACGGCGACCCGTTTGGCCGCACGTTGTACACGCGGGTCAATTACAAGTTCTGAGAATGATCGGTCAGGGCGGGTTTTAGTAACACATCGTTCTAAACCCCGCCCTATAAAAAGGCCCGGCCTGTTGCACATCACAGTCAGGCAGGCACGTGGTGAAAGGATCTGCCCATGTTTTCCAGAGTCATTCTGTTCAGCGTCGGTCTGTTGCTGAGCCCGGCGCTGTTTGCCGCGCCACAACACGCCCTCACGGTCTACGGCGAAGCCCCGAAATACGCCCCGGACTTCCAGCACCTGGCCTACGCCAATCCCGACGCGCCCAAGGGTGGGACCTTGCGCCGCTCTTCGCTGGAGAGCGGCCCGTTCGATCACCTGATTCCCTACATCGACAAAGGCACCGGCGTTGCCGACATCGACGGCTGGCTCTACGCGCCGCTGGCCTATCGCAGCAAGGACGAGCCGTACAGTGTCTACGGCCTGGTCGCCCAACGGATGGAGCTGGACGCGGACCGGCGCTGGCTGCGTTTTTACTTGAACCCCAAGGCGCGGTTCGAGGACGGCACGCCGATCACCGCTGAAGACGTGCGCTACACCTTCGAGCTGTTCACCACTCAGGGCAGCCTCAAGTATCGCCAACAGTTTCGCGATGTCGCCGAGGTGCAGGTCGAGTCGCCGACCCAGGTGCGATTCGTGTTCAAGAACAACGAGAGCCGGACCTTGCCGCTGGATCTGGCGACGTTGCCGGTATTGCCCGAGCATTGGTGGCGTACACGCAATTTCGCCGATGGCGCAGGCTTCGAGATTCCACCGGGCAGCGGGCCGTACAAGGTCAGCGCGGTGGACGCCGGGCGCAGCGTGAAATTTCAGCGGATCAAGGACTGGTGGGGCAGGGTTCTGCCGATCACTCGCGGGCTCTACAACTTCGATCAATTGAGCGTGGAGTTCTTTGCCGACACGGACGTGTCGCGACAAGTGCTCAAGGCCGGTGGCTTTGATTACAACCGCGAGTTCTCCGCCACCAGTTACACCATCGGTTACGCCGGGGCGGCGCTGGAGCAGGGCAAGTTGCTGCGCGAACACCTCGCACCCGGCGCCGCGCAAGGTGCCCAGGGATTTGCGTTCAACTTGCAGAAGCCGGTGTTTCAGGATCGCCGAGTGCGGCGGGCGATCGCCATGCTCTGGGATTTCGAATGGAGCAACCGGCAGATGATGCGCAGCATGTACCTGCGTCAGCGCAGCTTCTTTTCCCACAGCGCGTTGTCGGCCACCGAACTGCCGGATGCCGAAGAACTGAAAATCCTCGAACCGTGGCGCGGCAAGATTCCCGATGAAGTCTTCAGCCAGGTGTTCGAGGCGCCGCGCACCGACGGCAGCGGCAACATTCGTGCGCAGCAGTTGCAGGCGCTGAAATTGCTGGAGTCCGCCGGCTGGAAACCCCGTGGCGATCAATTGGTGAATGCCGCCGGCGAGCCGTTGCAATTCACTTTTCTCAACGGTCAGAAGGGCTTCGAGCGTCTGCTGCTGCCGTTCAAGCGCAATCTGGCGCAGATTGGCATCGGTTTCGATATTCGTCAGGTCGACACCGCGCAGTACACCAACCGCGTACGCAGCCGCGACTACGACATGATCGTCGTCGGTTACCCGGTGAGTCAGGCGCCGGGGCGCGAGCTGTTCAATTATTTCGGTTCCGACGGCGCCGATGATCCTGGCTCCAACAACTACATGGTGCTGCGCGATCCGGCGGTGGATGCGCTGCTCGAAGGCGTGGTCCAGGCCGACAACCGTGAAAGTCTGCTGCGCCACGCCCATGCTTTGGATCGGGTGTTGCAGTGGGGCTACTACTGGATTCCCAACTATTACCCGCCGGGGATTTCCACGGTGTGGTGGAACCGTTTCGGTCGCCCGACGATTGCGCCGCTGTACGACGCCGGTCTCGACACCTGGTGGGAAATCAGCCCGACCGCGCTGACCTCGACGCAAATGCAGCAGCAAAAGGAGTACGCCCATGTGGGGTTATAGCCTGCGGCGTTTGCTGCTGATCGTGCCGACCTTGCTGGCGATTCTGCTGGTGAACTTCGTGATCGTGCAGGCCGCGCCCGGTGGCCCGGTCGAGCAGGCTATCGCCCGATTGCAGGGGATCGGTGTCGGTGCGGCGGTGGGTGCCAGCCATGTCGAAAGCATTGGCGGCGAGTCCCGCGCGACCCGTGGGCTGGACCCGAAACTGGTGGCCGAGATCGAGCGCCAGTACGGCTTCGACAAAAGTGCCGGTGAACGCTTGTGGCTGATGCTCAAGAGCTACGCGCAACTGGATTTCGGCAAGAGCTTCTTCCGTGGCGCGTCGGTGACCGAGCTGATCTGGCAGAAGCTGCCGGTGACCCTGTCGCTGGGTTTGTGGGCGACGCTGATCACTTATCTGGTATCGATTCCGCTGGGCATCCGCAAGGCGGTGCACAACGGCTCGGCGTTCGATGTCTGGAGCAGTGCGGCGATCATCATCGGCTACGCGATGCCGGGTTTTTTGTTTGCGCTGCTGCTGATCGTGGTGTTCGCCGGCGGTACGGCGCTGGACTGGTTTCCGGTGCGCGGGCTGGTCTCGGACAACTTCGCCGAGCTGTCGCTGTGGGGCAAGGTCGCCGATTACTTCTGGCATCTGGTGTTGCCGGTCAGTGCGCTGGTGATCGGCGGTTTTGCGACGCTGACGATCCTGACCAAGAACAGCTTTCTCAACGAGATCTCACGGTTGTACGTGGTCACGGCCCGGGCCAAGGGCCTGAGTGAACGACAGGTGTTGTACGGGCATGTGTTTCGCAACGCGATGCTGCTGGTGGTGGCCGGATTGCCTCAGGCGTTGGTCACGGTGTTTTTCGGCGGCTCATTGTTGATCGAAGTGATCTTCTCCCTCGACGGTCTCGGCCGCCTGAGCTACGAAGCGGCGGTGTCGCGGGATTACCCGGTGGTGTTCGGTTCGCTGTTCATTTTCACCCTGTTCGGGCTCTTGATAAAACTGCTGGGCGACCTGTGTTACACGCTGGTCGATCCGCGCATCGACTTCACCGCGAGGACTGCCTGATGCCGACGCTTTCTCCAATCGGACAGCGCCGGTGGGCGCGGTTCAAGGCTCATCGACGCGGCTGGTGGTCGTTGTGGCTGTTTCTCGCGCTGTTCGGCCTGAGCCTGGGCGGCGAACTGGTCGCCAATGACAAACCGTTGCTGGTGACGTATCAGGGCGAGTGGTATTTCCCGGCGTTCAAGCGCTACACCGAGCAGGATTTCGGCGGCGAGCTGCCGTTCCAGCCCGACTACCGCAGCGCCCAGGTGCGTGAATTGATCGAGGGGCAGGGCGGACGGATGTGGTTTGCGCCGATCCCGTTCGGCTACGACACGGCCAACTACGACCTCACTGAACCGGCCCCGAGCCCGCCCACCGCTGAAAACTGGCTGGGCACCGACGATCAGGCGCGGGACGTGCTGGCGCGGGTGATATTCGGCACGCGGGTCTCGCTGTTGTTCGCCCTGGCGTTGACGGCGGTGAGCGCGTTGATCGGAATCGCCGCCGGTGCCTTGCAGGGCTATTACGGTGGTTGGGTCGACTTGCTCGGGCAGCGTCTGCTGGAGGTCTGGTCGGGGCTGCCGGTGCTCTATCTGCTGATCATTCTGTCGGGCTTCGTCGAGCCGAATTTCTGGTGGTTGCTGGGGATCATGGCGCTGTTTTCCTGGCTGAGTCTGGTGGACGTGGTGCGCGCCGAGTTCCTGCGCAGCCGGGGGCTTGAGTACGTGAAAGCGGCGCGGGCGCTGGGTGTCGGTGATGCGCAGGTGATCGTGCGGCACATTCTGCCCAACGCCATGAGTGCAACGTTGACGTACCTGCCGTTCATCCTCACCGGGGCGATTGCGACATTATCGGCGCTGGACTTTCTCGGCTTCGGCATGCCCGCCGGCAGCGCTTCGCTGGGCGAGTTGATCGGTCAGGGCAAGAACAATCTGCAAGCACCGTGGTTGGGCCTGACGGCATTTTTTGCCCTGGCGCTGATTCTTTCTCTACTCGTATTCATCGGCGAAGCCTGCCGTGATGCCTTCGACCCCAGGACTTGATATGCGTGAACATCTGATCGAAATACGCGACCTGCGGGTGGCGTTCAAAGGGCAGGAAGTGGTGCACGGCATCGACCTCGACATTTGCCCGGGGGAATGCCTGGCGCTGGTGGGCGAATCGGGTTCCGGCAAGTCAGTGACGGCCCACAGCATTCTGCAACTGCTGGACCCGAACATCACGCAGATCGACGGCAGCATCCGTTATGGCGGCGAAGAGCTGCTGGGTGTGCACGAGCGCTATCTGCGGCAACTGCGCGGCAACCGCATCGCAATGATTTTTCAGGAGCCGATGAGTTCGCTCAACCCGTTGCACAGCATCGAGCGGCAACTCGGCGAAAGCCTGGCGCTGCACAAAGGCCTGGCGGGCGCGGCGGCGCGCAAACGGATTCTGGAACTGTTGGAACTGGTCGGCATTCAACGACCGCGCGAGCGGCTGAAAGCGTATCCGCATCAACTCTCCGGCGGGCAGCGGCAGCGGGTGATGATCGCCATGGCGCTGGCGTGCGAACCGCAGTTGCTGATCGCCGATGAGCCGACCACGGCCCTCGACGTCACGGTGCAACGCAAGATTTTGTTGCTGCTCAAGGAACTGCAACAGCGGTTGGGCATGGCGCTGCTGATCATCAGTCACGACCTGAATCTGGTGCGCACCATCGCCCAGCGAGTGGCGGTGATGCGCGCGGGCGAAATCGTTGAGCAGTCAAGCTGCGAGCAATTGTTCCGCGCGCCGCAGCATCCCTACAGCATCGAATTGCTCAACGCCGAACCCGGCGGCGCGGCGCTGTGCCGTGATGCGGCGGAGGATTTGCTCGAAGTTCGCGATCTGCATGTGCGTTTTCCGTTGGGTGGCGGATGGCTGCGGGCCAAGTCGTATCTGCACGCGGTCAATGGCATCGATCTGAACCTGCAGCGGGGCAAGACGCTGGGCATTGTCGGTGAGTCCGGATCGGGTAAATCCACGCTGGGTCAGGCGATCCTGCGCCTGATCGACGCCGACGGCAGCATCCGCTTCAAGGGTGAGTCGCTTGAGCAACTGAGCGGCAAACAATTGCGCCCGTTGCGCAAACGCCTGCAAGTGGTGTTTCAGGACCCGTTTGGTAGCCTTAGCCCGCGCTTGTGTGTGGAGCAGATCATTGCCGAAGGTTTGCAGGTGCACAGTGATTTAAATGCGCAGGCGCGCGAGCAGGCGGTGATCGATGTACTGAAGGAAGTCGGGCTCGATCCGGCGACGCGTCATCGCTATCCCCACGAGTTTTCCGGCGGGCAACGGCAACGCATCGCCATCGCTCGGGCGCTGGTGCTCAAGCCGGATCTGATTTTGCTGGATGAGCCGACCTCGGCGCTGGATCGCACGGTGCAGAAACAAATCGTCGCGCTATTGCGCCGGTTGCAGGAGGAGCACGGGCTGACCTATCTGTTCATCAGTCATGACCTGGCGGTGGTGCGGGCGCTGGCCCACGATCTGATCGTGATGAAGGATGGCGAGGTGGTGGAGCGTGGGGAAACGGCCGGGTTGTTTCATTCGGCCCGACACCCGTATACGCGGGAGCTGCTGGCTGCATCGTTTGTGACACCTATCACGGCAGAGACGGGCAGGCAGGAGGCCAGCCTTTCGCCCACAGGGCAGATCCGGTAAATTTCGCGGTTCCGCTCATACAAGGATGTAGATGATGGCAAAACCTGCCGCGCGCCTCAGCGATCTCAATGCCTGCCCGATCACTGGACACGGTACCAACCCCAGCACCAGCGGTTCACCCAATGTGAACATCAATGGCATGCCCGTGCTGCGAGTCGGTGATACCACCGCCTGCGGTGACTCGGTCACCGAGGGCATCGGCAACATCCTGATCAATGGCAAGCCAATCGCCTTTCTTGGTAGCGCCACAGCCCATGGTGGAATGATCATTACCGGCTCCGGCGACGTTTTCGTCGGCACGCAGGTCGGTTCCGCGCCTTTCAGCCCGATTGTCACCGTGCCAAAACACAGTGAACGCTTCCAGCTGGTGGACGAAACCACCGGCGAAGCAATTCCCGACATGCTCTATTGCATCGAAACCGGCGATGGACAGCGCCTGGTCGGCCATACCGACAACCATGGCAATGCTGCGAGGGTATTCACTGCCGATCCGACGTCCATTGTTGTTCAGTGGGGCAAGGAAGCGGCCGCCCATCTGGATGCCCTGGGCATCGACTATTAAGGAGGGTGACGCGTGGCTGCACCAAAGAAGAAACAGGCCCAGACCACTGAGCAGCATGCGACGACTCAGGTCACGGGAACGCTGGCCCAGGACTATGTGACGGTGGTGGGGGCTTCCTACATGTCGACGATAGAAAACTGGCGCGGGCAGAAGGGCAATAAAATGCGCTTCATCAATCAAGGCATCCGACAACTGACGAAGTATCCCGAAGGCACACCAAGTTTTTCGAAACAGCGCGTCTTTCTGATTTTCAAGGATGACTACCCGCAAAACCTGCTGGCGGCCTTGAAGCTGGTAGTCGAGCGCGATCATGGCGCGCAATACCGGGAACTGGATTCAATATCCGGCCTAGTGGATTTCATCTTTACCCGGCAACGTCGCGGCAGAGAAATCAAACAGCTCGATTTTTTCTCCCATGGCGTAGTGGGTGCAATCGAGCTGGGATACGAGCTGGATAAGCGTGAAAGTTACCGATTGCGTGATGCCCAGGCAAAAATGTTCAAGCCGGAAGCGTTTGCATACGGTGCAAAGATTCACTCTTATGCCTGTCGCACCGGGCTGGGCATCAACGCCGAGCGTTGGGTGCTCGAGGGCGAAGACCCTCACTATGAACTCAGCCTCGCGCAGATCATGGCTAACGCCACCCGGACAACCGTCATGGCGTTTCCGCGACGGAGCAATTACGACACGACTTATGGCACCAACGCGGAGCGGCAATCGGTGCCCGGCACGCGTCAGCGGATGGCCTCCGACAGGGAGGCGATGGAAAGCTACACCCGCAAGAATATCGAGTATCAACGAAAGCTTGCAGAACACCGCAAGACAGCGAAGAACCCGACGGCTGAGCTTCCAGATGAAAAGGCTCCGCAAAAACCCCTTTCAACGGTTACTGATGAGGAGCGCAAGTTGGTAGCACATGAGAACAGCCGCAGTTTTCACGAGAAAACCGTGGGTTATCCGCTGGATGCGTTGGGTGCGCATCGTGATGTCCGTTCCGGGGATACCCCCACGGGTGTGCCCGCTCACCTTCTTGAGTACAGACCCGCTTGAGCATGCTGCGTCTATCGAGAAAGAACAGCCTCCTGCTCATCTTGCTGGCGGTGTTCATCACTACGGTTTTTTTTTATTACAGCAAGGAAGATCAAATGTCCGCCAGGGTAATGATGTATTACGGCGACTGGAGCCCTGAAGAAACGCGCTTTGACGCGACACGATGGTTCAGCTCGGGAATGTATCGACCGCGTTTGATGGGGACGCCTTCCGCACAGAGTCCTGTCACCATGCTGCGCACCAGTCCTGATCCGTTGAGGGGCATTTCGAATGACGAGTTTCTGACCAAAGTGCTGGTTGCGATGGAGGAGCGTTATCCGAAGGTGGATACAGAGGGGCTGGTTCTCGATACACCTGATCTTCGTCGCCAGATCCGATATGCCTACAGCGCGTTCTCCGAACCGGACAGACCTGTGGACTCTTATTGGTTGTTCGTGACTGTAGGGGGCGACACGTTTGTCATCACGATTGACTGGGATGTCAACGACAAAAGGATGCTGACTGGGTCGATGGCTGAGCATCTGGCTGAAGGAAGTGAAGCGGCCATTGCGTTTCGAGATATTCAGCGAGAGCTGGAAAGAGCGCCGGGTTCAACACGTTGATGGTTAGAGAAATCATCGGTCTCTGGAAGCACGAATCCCGCCAGAGGCGGGATTCGTGAATTGCTTCCGGGCGTTTATGCCGGGAACAGCTCGGACAGTTTCATCGACAGCATCATGTCGCCTTCAACGCGCAGCTTGCCGCCCATGAAAGCCTGCATGCCGTCGGTTTCGCCGCTGACGATACCTTTCAGGGTTTCGCTGTCCAGCACCAGCGTGCAGTTGGCGTCCGGGTTTTCGCCTTCCTGGATGTCGCAGGTGCCGTCTTTGACGATCAGGGCGTATTGCTTGTCTTCGTCAGTGATGTTGAAACCGAAGACCAGATCCAGACCGGCAGCGGCGGCTGGGTTGAACTTGGCTTGCATTGCTTTTACGGCATCAGCTACGGAGGTCATGGTTCGATCCTTTTTGGTTGATTGCAGCAGGGTCACAGTAATCCGGACTCAGCGAAACGTGATGAGTTCCGGGGCCTTCAGCAGTTGCAAATGTGCATGACTGTTGAAGGAAGCCAGAGCCACCTCGCGACCGCGGAACTTCAGCTGGTTGAGCGAGGTGTTGACGATTTGCCAGTTCAGTTCAAAGGCCTGTCGGGCAGGCATTTGAGTAATGAGGTGGAGCAGGGCGGTGATGGTGCCACCGGAGGTGAACACCGCGATTTTCTGGGTGTTGTCAGCCTGTTCGAGAATCCGCTGCAGTCCGGCCTGTACCCGTTCGACGAAACCCACCCAGCTTTCCAGGCCCGGTGTGTCGTAGGTGCCGGCGAGCCAGCGCTCGATGATCAGGGCGAAGATGCGCTGGAATTCGCCACGGTTTTGCGCGGCGTTGCGCAGGATTTCCAGTGCTTCGGGCTCTTCCGGCAGCATGGCCGGGAGCAGGGCGCGGATCACGGCGTCGGCGTCGAATTCGTTGAAGGCCGAATCGATTTCCAGTGCCGGAACCGGCAGGCCGGCGGCGGCGAACTGTTCCAGCGCGCTGTTGGCCGTGTGTTGCTGGCGGCGCAGGTCGCCCGACAGGCAGCGGTCGAAGCTGATTCCGAGTTCGGCGAGATGGCGGCCGAGGATTTCTGCCTGGCGTACACCGGTCGGCGACAGGACGTCATAGTCGTCTGCACCGAAGGAGGCCTGGCCATGTCGAATCAAGTAGATGCTGCCCACGTCCGCGTCATCCCGGTACGTTGAAGGTTGTGGCGAGGTTATGGGGATGACGGTGAGCTGTCAATGAAAAAACATACGCTTGTTTGAAATGCCCGTTCCAGCCTTGTTGCCAGAGGTTTCACGGCTGGCCGACCGGCTGGTGCATGGGTATGCTGGAGCCAATTCCCGCGTGTGTTTCATGACCGCGCATCGTTTGAAGGAGTCACTGTGGAGTTTTTCACTGAATACGCCAGTTTCCTGGCCAAGACCGTGACGCTGGTCATCGCCATTCTGGTGGTGCTGGCGAGTTTTGCTGCGTTGCGCAGCAAGGGCCGGCGCAAATCCGCGGGCCAGTTGCAGGTCAGCAAGCTCAACGATTTCTATAAGGGCCTGCGTGAGCGGCTGGAGCAGACCCTGCTCGACAAGGATCAGCTCAAGGCCTTGCGCAAGGGCCAGGCCAAATCCGAGAAGAAACAGAAGAAGAAACCCGACGCCAAACCGCGTGTGTTCGTGCTGGACTTCGACGGCGACATCAAGGCTTCGGCCACCGAAAGCCTGCGCCACGAGATCACCGCGCTGCTGACCCTGGCCACGCCGAAGGACGAAGTGGTCCTGCGTCTGGAAAGCGGCGGCGGCATGGTCCACAGCTACGGTCTGGCCTCGTCGCAACTGGCCCGCGTTCGTGAAGCCGGCGTGCCGTTGACCGTGTGCATCGACAAGGTCGCGGCCAGCGGCGGCTACATGATGGCGTGCATCGGCGAGAAGATCATCAGTGCGCCGTTCGCCATCCTCGGCTCCATCGGCGTGGTGGCGCAGTTGCCCAACGTCAACCGCCTGCTGAAAAAGCATGACATCGATTTCGAAGTGCTGACCGCCGGCGAATACAAACGCACCCTCACTGTATTCGGCGAAAACACCGAGAAGGGCCGGGAGAAATTCCAGGAAGACCTGGACATCACCCACCAGCTGTTCAAGAACTTCGTCGCCCGTTATCGCCCGCAACTGGCGATCGACGAGGTCGCCACCGGCGAAGTCTGGCTGGGCATCGCGGCACTGGAAAATAAACTGGTCGACGAACTCAAGACCAGCGACGAATACCTGGCCGAGCGTGCCAAACAGTCCGAGGTCTATCACCTGCACTACGCCGAGCGTAAGAGCCTGCAGGAGCGCATCGGCATGGCGGCCAGCGGTTCGGTGGATCGCGTGTTGCTGAGCTGGTGGAGCCGGCTGACTCAGCAACGTTTCTGGTAAAGGCTCCACACGCTCGTGAGCAATCAAGCTCGCGGGCGTGCTGCATTTATAGCGGAAGAAAGTGCAGTACATAGATATTTTATAGTTGCGTATTGTTGTTGCTTTGCGGGTTGATTCATCAACTAATCACGCTGTATTGAAAGAGTCTGAAGCTTTATTCTGGATGCCCCTTTCAGAAATAAAGTTGCTAAACATGGATGTTGAAAAGAGTAAATTGATCTTGCCAGTCATGACGCCCGCTCAACAGGGTGTCTTTTTTGTATTGTATGAAAAACAGATTCCTGACTGGTTGCTTAAATCTTCAGAAACTGTTCGAAACGATCTCCATGAAAGTTTCAAGGCCAGTTTCAAATCCCGTCATGCCGCACTTGAGCAATTGCGCGCACTGAAATCCCCGCAGAGTTTTTGTACGCCACTGCTGGCCAAAGCCATGGCTGAGAAGCTGGGCGAACCTTTCGAGGTCGAAGGGGCGATTTTTCAACATGTACGCTCAAAGTCCAGCCTGTTGGGATTGCGCAGGAAACTGGTGCTGCCGATCAATCGTGATTTGCTGACCGCTGCCTGTGAAAATTTCGAATTGTCGGAAACTCTGGCCAGCACCTATCACGAGAGTTCATTGCTGTATATCCCGCAGCGGATAACCGGCCGCAACAATAAGGTATTGTCGATACAACCTCACGAGTTTGCCAGGCTTTGTCGTTATCTGGATCTCGGTAAACAATATAAAAAGCATGTGGAAGGATTCTTCGGCAGCGACAGTCAACTCGCCAGTCTGCAGGAATCATCCGTTGCCTTTTCCAGAGACCAGTTTGATGTCGAGCGGCATATCGCTTACATGCGTGGCCATATCAGTCTGGATGTGTACCGCATGCTTGAGTCGGTCAAGAACTCGGATTCTTCAATCACACTGGGCAACAACACCTTGGGTTATCAAAGCCTTGAAATGCTTGAGGTGCAGCTCAGAGGGCCGATGTTCATCGGCCCGGTCAGCGAACATGCGGATGGCGATTACCGTTGTGTGATCTATATGCCTGGTGATCCCGATCATCCTCTCAAAGAGTATCCCAGTTTCCAGAAGTTCGAGGTCGAGTTGAGCGGGCGTTTACGCGGCTCGCAGTTTCGCAGTTTTTTCACGCGCTTCATCCCGATGAAGGATCGCTCGGTTTTCCTTAACGGACTCGATGTACGTTTGTTGAAAGCGCGACCGAACCAGTTTCCCGTTTCCACGACCTTCCTTCCGCTGACAGGGCTCGATCTCCAGGGTGACGCAAGACACAACCTGTTTCTCGCGATCTTCCAGCACCGCGCGGCGCAGGTTCGGGCCGATACTCGCCTGCTGGTAGTGCCGACGGATGATGAAGATGAGAAAACCCGCCTTGCCAGGCAAGAGTCCTATAAAGCCATCGGGCTGAATACGCTGTTGTTCTTTGTGTCCTTCGTGCCGGTTCTCGGCGAGGTCATTTGTGCCGTCGCCGGAATACAGTTGCTCGGTCAGATCTACGAGGGCATCGACAGTTGGGCCCACGGTGATCAGGAACATGCCACCGATTGCCTGTTCGACACGCTTGAGAATCTGATCCTCATGGCGGGTTTCGCTGCCGGCGGTGTCGCGGTGGGTAAGGCTTACACCGTCGTGCGCTCGTCAAGTTTCATGCAGGGACTACGGCGGGTACCAGTTGGGCCAATGTCTTATCGCCTGTGGAATCCGGACATGACGGCTTACCGCCAGCGCGAGTCTTTGCCGCGCAGTTTTGCTGCGGATGCGCAAGGGCTGGTATGGCGCGCAGACAACCGCTATTTGCCGCTGGGTGCCAATGCGTACGCGGTGCGTCCGGTTACCGGCACCGGTTTGTGGGAGGTCCATGATCCGCACTTGCCCGGGCGTTATTCACCATTGCTTGAGACCAATGGAGCTGGCGCCTGGCGTCATGACTCCGAATTGCCTCACGAGTGGAGTTCGTTGACCTTGTTCCGTCGCCTGGGTTTTCGTGAAGAAAAGATTTCAGACCCCCGTGCCTTGCAAGCCATTGCAGTAAGCGGGATCGGCCAGGCAGCCATGCGCAGACTGTTCGTTGAACGCGGCAAGCCTATGGCGATGCTCACGGACTCGGTCAGACGCTTTCGTGCCGACTCCGACGTCAGCCAGTTCATGACGCAAGTTGATACGCCCGCATCTGCGCCGCTGGCGGATGCCGATCTGCAACTGTATTTGCTGACAGGAGCAGGTCGCTGGCCACAGGACATGGCAGTCATTGTGAAAGACATCTTTGGTAATGAAGTGACACGCTATGGCGCAGACGAGGCTGTCCGCCAGGTCAACCTCACAGAGGACGCGCTGCGCAACGGCCAGTTTTATACCCCTGTTCTGGCAGCACTCAGCGACAGTGAGCGTTCACACTTGCTGGGCTCGGCCACTGTGGAGTCGAAAAACCAGATAGCGTTATTGGGCAAACATATTGCCGGGCTGGCGCCGCGTATGCGCATGGCGATGATGGACCGGTTGTTCCGGCGAACCGACGTCTGTGAGCTTTCCAGAGGCGAGCCGATCATCAAGGCATTCCCGGGGCTTTCAGCCAGTGTCGCCGACGAACTGGTGCAACATGCCGATGCGCGTGAGTGGGCGCAGCTTGAATCCGGCACCGTACCGTTGCGTCTGGCCGAGGAAGCCAGGCGCTATCAGCAGGTCCAGCGATTGAATCGCGCGTACGAGGGGTTATATCTGGACGCCGCCAGTGGGCGCGATGCCGACATGCTGGTACTCGACACCTTGAGCCATTTGCCGGGCTGGCCGGGCGATGTATTTGTCGAAATTCTGGACTGGGGTGTGTATGCCGATCAGCGGGCCGTCGTTGGCCCGAGCGATGCCCCACACAAAGTGCTTGTCGAAGCCTATGCCGAGCGCTATCAGGTCCAGGATGCGCGCAGCAATAGCGTCTCCAGTCATCCGTCACGCACTCGTGCGAATTTTTTCCAGGCACTGTGGGAAAGCCTTCCGGCCCACAGTCGCAAGGCCATCGGCGTTGAAACGGACGCCGACGGTACGGGCTTGCGGGAGAAAATCACCGCATTGGCGCTGCAGCGGCGCGAAGCCTTTGCCAAGGTGCTGGAAATTGCACCGGCACACTCGAGTTACCGCTCCCCGATGGGGCTGGCAGATCAGCGGATCGAACAGGTCACCGTCGAGCAATCGGCACCTTCAAGCCCTTCTCAGGGCGTTTCGCCCGCGCTCGTGCGTCGGGCGCAGGAGTTGTATCCGACTCAATCAACCGCACAGATCAAACGTTTTGTGACCTCACTGGGCGCCGACGAAGTATTGGCCATCAGGTCGCTTGAACGGTTGCGCGAGCAATACAGGACGATGGTGGAAACCCTGGAGCGCTGGACCCACCGCGATACGTATCATCAGGGTGAGGAAGGTCCGAGGCTCAAGGTTCCCGCTCATAGCAAGGCGCGGGCAATGCAAGCCATTTTGCGCGCGTGGCGCAAGGAAACCCGTCACACGGCGCACTCGGGGCATCCGACCTACAGCCTGACGCTCGATGCGGTGCCGTTAGGGCAGATGCCGACCCTTATCGGTGATTTTTCCCACATTACTGCACTGGAAATGAGCGGCGTGGGCGCCAGTGCAGGTCTGAATACGTTTCTGCGCAATTTTCCCGGATTGCGGGTGCTGAATCTTTCGGGGAACGGACTGACACGCATCCCTGTCGCGATCGGGGACATGCCGGGGCTGACAGGTCTGGATCTGAGCAACAACCGTATCCGGCTTACTCAGCAGACGATTGTAGAGCTGGCCGGCAAGCATCACCTGCGCACACTGGATCTGGGCTTCAACCCCCTCCTGGGGCGCACTCCGGACGTCAGTGCGATGCGCAAATTGCGCCACTTGAGCCTGCGAAACACCGGCATCACCGAATGGCCCGGAAATACCGATGCGCTTGCGCATCTGGAATCCCTGGATCTGCGCAACAACAGGATTGTCGAGATCCCGACGTCCGTCTTCACCTCCCGCGCTGTACTGAATCGCGGCACTACGATCGATGGCAATCCGCTGTCGACCGAGAGCCTGCAAGCCATCGCTGCGTACCAACAGTCGCAAGGCATAAGTCTGGGCGTCATCACCACCGAGTACACCAGCACCGCACGACTGGCCGGTGACCGGGAAGGGGCGGGATGGGTAAACGGCTTGCCGACGGTGGAGATCGGTCGGGCCAAGCAAGTGTTGTCGTCACTGTCGGCTGACCTGGATTCCCGGGATTTTTTTGAAGTGCTCATGCAACTGCGTGAAACGGCCGATTACTCCAGAACCCGCGAACAGCTCGGGCAGCGGGTATGGAATGTGCTGGAAGCGGCCTGTGAGGATGATTCGTTGCGTCGCGCGCTGTTTCGCATGGCCCGCACAGGCTGGGTCAGTGCGCCCAATGTTGCGGGACTGTTCAGCGATCTGGAGGTCAGGGTTCTGTGTTATCGGGCAGCGGCGGCGGCCCGCACCGGTACCCAGACACTCGAAGGCGATCTGGTTCGTCTGTTGCGCGGGCTGTTTCGGTTGCAGCAGGTAGAAAAACAGGCGTTGCTCGATATCGCGCGCCGATCCCGCGCAGGAAATTTCACTCAACGCCAGGCACTGGATATCAGCCTGATTTATCGGGTGCGACTGGCGCAGCGCCTGGCGTTGCCGGCACAACCCACAGAGCTGAATGTGCCACTGGATGCCGAGGTGACGGACGCGCAGATCGATCACGCCTATCTGGAGGTCGTCAGGGCCGAGCAGACGGCGCAACTCTCGGAGTCAGTCAGCAGGCAGGAGTTCTGGGCCGAGTATTTGCTGGCGACACGCCAGGATGCGTTTACCAGCGTTCTGGATCGCAGTGCTCACGCGTTCGCGCGCCTGGAAGCGCAGGTCGGGCTGTCCCGTGAAGCAGCCAGTCAGCAAATGACGACGATCTTCGACAACTTCAGGAATGAAAGCCTGGAACTGCGCAAACAGCTGACCAATGCGGCGCTGGCGAGGCATCCGGGTTTGACGTTGCCGGTCACGCCG
Source organism: Pseudomonas sp. CH235 (assembly GCF_004368175.1). Lineage (NCBI taxonomy): Bacteria > Pseudomonadati > Pseudomonadota > Gammaproteobacteria > Pseudomonadales > Pseudomonadaceae > Pseudomonas > Pseudomonas sp. CH235. The sequence continues at coordinate 20,339 of NZ_RRZJ01000015.1, read as the reverse complement.
GGGCCCGGCAGACTGGGAACGAGAGAGGGATAAAGCGGCGACCTCGAGCCCGCCGATGCGGGCTCGAGGTAGACGTACGATCAGCGGCGACGGAACAGCGGCAGCGGTTCGTCAGTGGCGGCCTGATAGGTCACCGAGAAGTCCTTGAGGCTTTCAAGGGCGTCGTACGGGTCTTTGTCCGCGCGCAGGGCGAAGGCATCGAAACCGCAACGGCGCATGTAGAACAGCTGGTCGCGCAGCACGTCGCCAATCGCCCGCAGTTCACCTTTGAAACCGTAGCGGTCCCGCAGCAGGCGGGCGTTGGAGTAGTTGCGGCCATCGGTGAACGCCGGGAAGTTCAGGGCAATTACCTGGAACTCGTGCACGTCGTCACCGATCTCTTCGGCTTCTTCGTCGGCGTCCAGCCACACACCCAGACCGCCGTCGCGGGCCTTGAGCATGCGGGCGTGTTCACGCCACAGCTGCAGCGGGACGATCAGGTCGTCGCAGTTGCTGATTTCGTCGATGTTGAAATCCTTGGGCAGCAGGTGCCAGGTTTCGTCGACGACCTCGTTGTTCTTAATGATTCGCTGCATAGACGCGTTCCTTGAAGAGGTCGATGCCAATACGCTGGTAGGTGTCGATGAAACGCTCGTCTTCGGTTCGCTGTTCCACGTACACGTCGATCAGTTTGGAGATCACGTCCGGCATGTCTTCCTGAGCGAAAGACGGGCCGAGGATCTTGCCCAGGCTGGCGTCACGGCTGGCGCTGCCACCGAGCGAGACCTGGTAGAACTCTTCACCTTTCTTGTCCACGCCCAGAATGCCGATGTGGCCGACGTGGTGGTGACCGCAGGCGTTCATGCAGCCGGAGATGTTCAGGTCCAGTTCACCGATGTCGAACAGGTAGTCCAGGTCGTCGAAACGGCGCTGGATCGATTCGGCGATCGGGATCGACTTGGCGTTGGCCAGGGAGCAGAAATCACCGCCAGGGCAGCAGATGATGTCGGTCAGCAGGCCGATGTTCGGCGTGGCGAAGCCACCTTCACGCAGTTCGCCCCACAGGGTGAACAGCTGGCTCTGCTCGACGTCGGCCAGAATGATGTTCTGCTCGTGGGAGGTGCGCAGTTGACCGAAGCTGTAGCGGTCCGCCAGATCGGCGACGGCGTCGAGCTGCTTGTCGGTGATGTCGCCCGGTGCAACGCCGGTCGGCTTCAAGGACAGGGTCACGGCCACATAACCCGGCTTCTTGTGCGCCAGGGTGTTGCGGGTGCGCCAGCGGGCGAAGCCCGGATGTTCTTTGTCGAGGGCGGCCAGTTCGGCGTCTTGATTGCTCAGCGCCTTGTAGTCCGGGTCGACGAAGTGTTTGGCGACGCGATGAACTTCGGCTTCGGTCAGGGTGGTCTGGCCGCCGCGCAGGTGTTCCATCTCGGCATCGACTTTCTGGGCGAAGACTTCTGGAGTCAGCGCTTTGACGAGGATCTTGATCCGCGCCTTGTATTTGTTGTCACGACGGCCGTAGCGGTTGTAGACCCGCAGGATCGCGTCGAGGTAGCTCAACAGGTCCTGCCATGGCAGGAATTCGTTGATGAACGCACCAACCACCGGAGTACGACCCAGACCACCGCCGACCAGCACGCGGAAACCGAGTTCGCCAGCAGCGTTATGGACCGGCTCAAGGCCGATGTCGTGAACTTCGATGGCCGCACGGTCGGAGGTCGAACCGTTGACGGCGATCTTGAACTTACGCGGCAAGTAAGCGAATTCCGGGTGGAAGGTCGTCCACTGACGAACGATTTCGCACCAAGGACGCGGGTCAATTAGCTCATCGAACGCAACACCGGCGAACTGGTCAGTAGTGACGTTGCGCAGGCAGTTGCCGCTGGTCTGGATGGCGTGCATCTGCACGGTGGCCAGTTCCGCGAGGATGTCCGGGATGTCTTCGACCGCCGGCCAGTTGAACTGCACGTTCTGCCGCGTGCTGATGTGGGCGTAGCCCTTGTCATAGTCGCGGGCGATTTTTGCCATCATGCGAGTCTGACGCGAAGTCAGCTGGCCGTAAGGCACCGCCACGCGCAACATCGGCGCGAAACGCTGGATGTACAGGCCATTTTGCAGGCGCAGGGGGCGGAATTCTTCTTCGCTCAGCTCACCTGCCAGATAGCGTCGGGTCTGATCACGGAACTGCTTGACGCGGTCCTCGATGATCCGCTGATCGTACTCGTCGTATACGTACATATAAGTCCTGTTCTCAGGCTTTGGCCACTCGGAAAACGCTGCGTTTTCGCTTGCTGGAGTCCGATGGTTCCTCTGCAATTCTGCGCGCACGGCCGCGCACTCCCTGACGGAGCCGGGGCAATATACCCGTTTGCAGTTATGCGCAAAAGTGATGTTTGAGTATATGGAAAGAACCAAAACGCCTAACGAGAATTCCTTTCACCTAACCCACATTTGTCGTGCGGACAATCATCGTCTTAACTGTGGTCGAGTCTTTCTGCAATCACCGATAAAACCGACAAGAGGCGATGCAATGAGCAACCCAACCAAGGCAAGGAAAAGCGATAGCAGTGTCGATGCATGGGCCATTCTGTTCCTGATCATTCTGGTCGTTGGAACGGCGGTGTTCTGGGTCAGCCATCAGTAAAACGACTCGTCCGGGCCCCGCTTGCGACGATTGTCGGACAAAAGGCGGGATCAAGCGCCAAAGGCCAGGTGATCAATGGCTATAATGCGCGGCCATTTTTCCTTGGGCCCGGATGATTCATGTTCAAGCTTTTCCAACTCAGCCTGCTGCTGTTCGGCGCGGTTTTCGGTACCTGCGCGCGTGCAGAGTCGGTGCTGTTCCTGAATCCCGGCTCGACGCAGGAAGCGTTCTGGGTCAGCTACTCGCAATTCATGCAGGCTGCCGCCCGGGACTTGGGCATCGACCTGCGCATTCTCTACGCCCAGCGCCAGCCGGAATTGACCCTGGCGCAGGCGCGACTGGCCCTGCAGGGGCCTGAGCGCCCGGATTATCTGGTTTTCGTCAACGAACAGTACGTGGCACCGCAGATTCTGCGGATGGCCAATGGCAGCGGGGTGAAGCTTTTTATTGTCAACTCGGGTCTGACGCCCAACCAGCAGGCGCTGGTGACAGAGGGGGCGGATCGGATAGGCAGCCTGGTGCCCAACGACGAGGAGGGCGGCTACCTGATGATGAAGGAGCTGATTCGCCTGCATCCGCCCGTGGCGCCCGGTGAAAGCATCGATCTGCTGGCGTTTTCCGGCCTCAAGATCACGCCATCGGCGCAATTGCGCGAAAAGGGCATGCAGCGGGCCCTGGCGGAGAATCCGCAGGTGCGTTTGCGGCAATTGGTCTATGGCGGCTGGACCCAGCAACGGGCTTACGAGCAGGCGAAGCAGTTGCTGGTCCGCTATCCCGACGTTTCATTGGTATGGGCAGCCAATGATGAAATGGCCTTCGGCGCGATGCGTGCCGCGTCCGAGGCCGGCAAGGTGCCGGGCAAGGACGTGCTGTTCAGTGCGGTCAACACTTCGCCCGAAGCGTTGCAGGCGCTAGTCGACGGGCGCCTGAGCGCATTGCTCGGCGGCCATTTCACTTTGGGTGGCTGGGCATTGGTCGAGCTGCATGATCATGCGCAAGGCGTCGATCTGAATCAGTATGGCGGCCGTGACCGGCAGATTCCGTTGCTGCAACTGATCGACAGGGATCATGCCCGGCGAATCCTTGCCATGGGCGCCTCGCCGGACTACGGCGTGCACTTTCGCAAGCTCTCGGCGAAGGGCCGTCCGGTGTCGTATCGCTATCCGTTCAATCTGCAGACCCTGATGCATTAAGCCGTCAGACGCCCGCCAGATGCACCACCAGTTGCACAATGCCGAACAGCGTCAGGGCGAACACCGCCGTGAACGCGATGCCCAGAAAGATGAAATGGCTGGGCTTGCCGTGGGTGAAGTCCCTTGCCCGGTTCTTGCCGCTCTGCACCCCGAACGCCGCCGCCATGACGCTGTGCAGCATCTGCCAGAAGGTCGGTGGTTTGTTGTCGACTGGATCGTCCATAAATCCCTCGTCTGAAAAGTGTACCTCTTGAGCTTAGCCAATCCTGCGAATCGTGCGGAGCCGGTCACGACAGAAGAAATCCATGGCAACAAATCGTCGCCCGTCGCGATAACTATCTAACGCAGTCCGGTTCGCCTGGCATGGTGTTCTGATGCTTTCATTCCAAGGAACGAGAGCATGTCTGAAACCTTTCAGCCGGATTCGAGCAGCGTCAAGCCTTCACGCCAGCACGTCACCCAAAGCATTCACGCAGCAATGCTCGAACAATCCATTCCCGACTGGCTGACGGAGGCTGCTTCCCATCGTCGTGCGTCGTTGAGAAACGCCAATGCCATTTTGCCGGACTGGTATCGGAAGGCCTCGTCTGGACAACGCAATGTTCTGAACGAGAGTTTTACGGCGAGCTTTCGCGCCCAGACACGATTGGACCACGCGTTGGCCGACATGCAGGGCATCCATGCGTTTGGCAAAACCCTGCTGTGCGCGATGCTCAAGGATCGTTTCAATGTCGAACTGGATGTCGAAGACACGTTTTTGCAGCTGATTCAACCGATCAATGCAGGAATATGGTCCACGGAGATCGGCACCTTCGAGGTGTCGAAAATGTCATTGCTGGAAGCCGCGCTGCACAATTTCGAAGCGGCCGAATGTGAGAGCGGTGCGTTTCACAAGCGGTCGGGATTTCTCGCCCGATTGCCGGCGGGGACTTTCAAGGCTGTGCGCACTTCGATGTCCGTCCGGCAATTCATGGTCGCCTGCCGCGCGCTGGACATTGGCGGCCAGTACCAGCGATACCTCAAGCATTATCTGTATTCCGAAAATCAGCCAGCCCATCAAACCCTGCGTGAACTATTCACCACGGCGCGCAGAGCAGCCTTGCGTGCGGCCGCCGAGCAGGCACTGCTGCAAGGAGATATCGAGCCTGCGGATCATGCATCGATCCAGGAAATCCTCGATGGGGAGCGCCAGCCCCTGCTGGGCGGCCGGCGTATCTGGTTCTGTGAAATGAGCCTGATGAGGCGTCGCCTGACCGGTTGTCTGTGGTTCGCAATCAGTGAGAGGTTCGAGGACCCTGAAGAACTGATTCTGTACATTCCCGATGATCCGCATCACCCCCTGAAGCGATACAAGACCTGGCAACTGGAAGCCTCCCTCAAACGGCGATTCACGGCCCGGAAAAGCGCGTCGTCCGATGACGGCTCGCCGACGCAATATCAACGATTTTTCAGCAGATTCGTAGCCTATGCCGACCGTGCGTACTACTTCAGTCAGTTCACTGACAATGCACCGGATGCCTCGTTCAGCAGCAGGGTCACGTCTTATCTTGCCCGGATCAATGACTGGATCAACGGGCTGAGCCCTTTACCAAACCCACTTGTCGATCTGGTGCCACCCGCGCCCGCGATCAGACAGGTTGTCAACCAGGACCCGTTTCTCGCCCCGGTCAACATGCCGTTCAAGGGGCAGCGCTTCTGGGATGACAACATCGACCTGTGGGATTACCTGTTCGAACGTCATCGCGAGCAACTGCTTGAAGATGCACGCAGTTACGCCGTGCCCGTGGAGGATGTCGATGCGAATGCTCGCAAAGCACTGTTCGCGAAATTGCTGAACAGCGGCATGCTCGTCTTGAACACGGTTTCGATGCTTGTGCCCGTGCTGGGCGAAGTGATGATGGGGGTCATGGCTTGCCAGCTTCTGGAAGAGTCCATCGAGGGCGTGATCGAGTGGAGCGAAGGGGATCGGCATGCTGCCACGGCGCATCTGGTGGACATTGCGAGCAATCTGGCGTTGATCGCGTTGATGGGGGGCGTGACGAAGGGGGTGACCCGACTGAAGCCGGTCGATGCTGCCCCGGTTATCGAGGATCTGCATCCCGTCACGCGTCCTGATGGCCATGCGCGATTGAGAAAGTCCGATCTCGGAGGATATGAAAGCACGGTCCGCATCGATCCAGGTGTCCGGCCCGATGCGCTGGGGCGTTACGAGATACAGGGCAGACACTTCATTCGGATCGAGGGCAAGACCTATGAGCAGGTGTATGACCGGGCGCTGGGGCGCTGGTGTATCAGGCACCCCGACAATCCGCATGCGTACCAGCCTGTCCTGACTCACAACGCGGCGGGAGCGTGGCGCCATACGCTCGAGAACCCGCTGAAATGGAGTCGGCAGACCTTGTTGCGGCGCATCGGACACATCACTGAAGCGTATACAGACGAACAACTTCTCACGATCGGTGAGATCAGCGGGGTCAGCGACAACGCGTTACGCAAGATGCACATGGATAACCTTTCGCCGCCTCCGGAACTCATGGATGCCTTGCGACTGTTCGATACTGATCGTGGTGTTGTGCAAGTCATCGAGCAATTGGCAGGCGATCTGGACATCGATCATCGCTATTTACACGCCTTGCCCTTGATCATCGAACTGCCGGGCTGGCCTGTCAGGCGCACTTTGAAGGTCTATGACACCCCAGACTTTACCGGGCCTTCCACCCGCTATGGTTCGGAACATCCATTGGCGGAGATGGCGAATAAAACGCCGATCCGGCTGAGCCGCAGCCATGTGCTCAATGGTGAGTTACCCGCCAGAATCCTGTCTGCCCTCGATGAGTCCGAGATATCCGCGTTATTCGGTGACAAGGAGGCGGGTGACCGGGTATGGCGACCTCAGGCTTTTCGGGATCTGCTGGCCGATTACGCCCGGGCGAATCGTCCGACGCTGTTCGAAAGCCTGTTCCAGCAAAGTGCCATCGCGGATCCCATGGTTGACAGGTTGCAGCGCGCTTACGCCGGACTCAGCGACGCCGCGGCGCAAGAGATTCTTCGCCACGCCAACGCTGACGACATGGCGATTTTGTACAGCACCGGACGCATGCCGGAAGCAATGCTTGAGGAGGCGCGATGGTATGCACGGCGCGGTCGACTGGTTCGCGCGCTTGCCGGGCTGCACATGGAGCACATGATGTCGGCTGACACACGTCGTCTTGCCCTGCACACTTTGAGCAAGTTGCCTGGTTGGTCCGCTGATATGCATCTCGATATCCGTGAGGGCCGCGTCGATGGCAGACAGATCGATTCCATCGGTCGCGAAACCGCGACTGTGCGAGGCAGCGTGGTCAAGAAGGGGCCGGTCTATCAGGCATTCAATGAACAAGGTGTCGCGCTCAATGAGCTGCCGGTCTCGGGAAACGGTTTTTACGCTTCGGTCTTGCGCCTGCTGCCCGAGCCCTTTCGAAAGGCCCTCGGCTTGTCTGAAGCCGCCCGCGGGAGTGATCTTCAGCGAGCCATCACTGCTTACGCTATGGAGCATGCCGGCGATACGGCCACGATGCTAGCGCTGCACGGCCGCAGGACACTCAAGTTCAAGCCACCGCAGCGGATCAGAGAGCATCTGGTGGGCTACTACGCGAGCGGCGAAGGAGCGGTCGGGCTCTCCGGTCTGAATCCTTCGCTGGTCGTGAGATTGCTAAGCCTTTATCCGGATCTGAGCATTTCCAGGGCCAACGGCGTGCTCCTGAAGATGATTCGGACAGGCAAAAGCGATGCGCACATTCTTCAATTGCTGGAGGATCTGAGGCATCAATGGCTTGAGCTTGAACAAACCCTGGACCATTGGGCCAATACCGGACCGAACCGGGCGCAAAAAGACCGGATCGCGACCCGCCTCAAAAGGTGCTGGCGAAAAAGGCCATTCGCCGAAGAAAACCCGACGTTGCGCCACCTGGATCTGGCCACTGATGAAGCATTGCCTGGTTTCTCGGCGGATTTCTCCCATGTCACGGTGATGCGACTTCAAGCGCCCCACGCCACCCTCGGACAGATGCGCGGATTCCTGCGCAATTTTCCCGAACTTGAATTCCTCGACCTCAGTGGCAACCACCTGGTCACCAACCCGATCCCTCGGGAGTGCTCTGCACGGCTGCTTGAGCTGGACCTTTCCGACAATCCCGTGAGTCGCCTGGATGTCACCGGGATGTGGCGTCTCGAATTGCTCAATTTGAAGGGGACGCGTCTTCAGGAATGGCCGCTCGGCGCTGACAATCTGCGCAACCTGAGATGGCTGGACCTGAGTAATACGTTGATTTCCGACATTCCACGGCAGGCCCTGGCCCGCGATGAGTGGGTGCTGAACATGAATCTGACAGGGACGCCACTGACCGATGACGCACGCTTGCAGTTGCGTGTCGCGCAGCAGCGATGCGAACTGGCGCTGGATCTGCCGCAGGGGTCGCTGGCGCAATTCATGCTCGAAGATGTGCCCGAGCAGGACAGTCGGCCGCTAGAGAACGGCACTCTGGTGGCTGGCCGGTTGCTGCGTATACCCGCGCCAATACCATTCACGGATCATGTTCCGGCGTTTACCCGGCGTTTGCGCAGGGTGCATCCATCCCTGACCGAAGAAAAGGCCGAGGAAGTGGTCGAGGGTTTATTGCAGGACGCAAGCGTCGAACAGGTTAATGCGCGGATCGAAGACTGGAATCAGAGATTGGAGTCAATGACACGCCAGCTCAATGGCTGGATCTTTACGCGTCGATCAGGAAACACACTTTTTGGAGGGCACTGGTCGACGTCACAGGGTCGCCGGGAGGCCTCGCTCAGAATCATGGAGTGCTGGAGGAAGGGGCTGCTGGGGGCGTCGGCGCGTAGCGATCGAACGCTGGATCTGGCCAATATCTCCAGATTGGGAACACTGCCTCGACTGTCTCCAGAGTTTGCACACGTGGAAGGGCTTAGCCTGAGGGGGCTCGGTTTGAGCGGAGCAGACGTTCATGAGTTTCTTCAGGCTTTTTCCCAGGTACGCTGGCTGGATCTTGGTCTCAACGAGTTGAGTACAGTGCCGTCGGTCATTGCTGGCATGGAGCGACTGGAAGAACTGGGGCTCATCGGTAACCGGTTCAACGATTTTCCGGCTGTTGTCGACGCATTGGGCCCCATGCCGCGGCTCAAATGGCTGAAGCTGAACTACAACCGTCTGACGGTTTTCAATGGAGTTACAGCCGAGCAATTACCGGCGTTGCGCTGGCTGGAGTTGAGCTTCAATCATATGAGGCAGTTCAACGGGCCCGTTAGCGCAACACTGGAAGTCCTTCATTTGAATGGCAATGACTTGCGCGAGTGGCCGGAAGGTGTGTTGCAGGCTGAGCGCCTGCAGTCGCTGAACCTGGAGGACAACCCGATAAGAGAGATTCCGCAAAGGGCGTTCGACGGAAACCACGACGCTTTGTTGGCGGGTACGCGAATGTCGCCGAACTGGCGGTCCTTGATGACGGACAGTCTGATTCGACTCAGGGCTCATCTCGACAGAGTGGGTGGTGAGCAGGTTTTGGGTATCAAGCGAAAAACGCTCGATTTCTGGCTAACCGATACCGAATTCGATCAGTTTGTTGACTGGTCCGGCAGCGAGTCCGAACCAGGGGAGGAAGTCGGGTAACCCGAGCGCCGCGGAGTCGAGCCCCTGTCTCAGTGCATCCGAGACAGGGGCTTTATTGCGTCAATCAGTTGTCGTAGCCGAGGTTCGGCGCCAGCCAGCGTTCGGTCAGGCTCAGTTCCTGGCCTTTGCGCGAGGTGTAGCTCTGCACCTGATCCTTGTCGATTTTGCCCACGGCAAAATACTGCGCCTGCGGATGGGCGAAGTACCAGCCGCTGACAGCTGCCGCCGGGAACATCGCGTAGTGCTCGGTGAGGAACACGCCGCTGCGACCGGCGCGCATTTCCTGGGCCTCGGGGTCGAGCAGGGCGAACAGCGTGGCCTTCTCGGTGTGATCCGGGCACGCCGGGTAGCCAGGGGCAGGGCGGATGCCGGAATACTGCTCTTTGATCAGCGCCTCGTTGTCGAGGACTTCATCCTTGGCGTAGCCCCAGTGCTCTTTACGCACCTGCTGGTGCAACCACTCGGCGCACGCCTCGGCGAGACGGTCTGCAAGAGCCTTGACCATGATCGAGTTGTAATCGTCGCCAGCGTCCTGATAAGCCTTGGCCACTTCTTCGGCACCGATGCCAGCGGTGGTGATGAAACCACCGACGTAGTCGGTCACTTCGCTGTCCTTCGGCGCGACGAAGTCGGCCAGCGAGAAGTTCGGTTTGCCGTCGGTCTTGATGATCTGCTGACGCAGGTGATGCAGGCGCGCCATTGGCTTGCCGTCATCGCCGTACAGCTCGATATCGTCGTCATGCACCTGATTGGCCGGCCAGAAGCCGAACACCGCACGGGCGCTGATCAGCTTCTCATCGATCAGCTTGGTCAGCATCTCGCGGGCGTCCTTGTACAGCGAGGTTGCCGCTTCACCGACCACTTCGTCTTCAAGGATGCGCGGGAACTTGCCGGCCAGATCCCAGGAGATGAAGAACGGCGTCCAGTCGATGTATTCGGCCAGTACGTTGAGGTCGATGTTGTCCAGCACGCGGGTGCCGGTGAAAGTCGGCTTGACCGGGGTGTAGGTGGCCCAGTCGAACTGCGGTTTTTTCGCGATCGCGGCGGCGTAGCTCAGGCGTTCGGTACGGGCGCTGCGGTTGGCGGTGCGTTCGCGGACGTCGATGTACTCTTCGCGAGTCTTCTGGACGAAACCGGCTTTCAGTTCCTTGGACAGCAGCTGTGTCGCCACGCCCACGGCGCGGGAGGCGTCGGTCACGTAGACCACCGCGTCGTTGCTGTACTTCGGCTCGATCTTCACCGCCGTGTGCGCTTTGGAGGTGGTCGCGCCGCCGATCATCAACGGCAGGTGGAAGTCCTGGCGCTGCATCTCGCGGGCCACGTGGACCATTTCATCCAGCGACGGAGTGATCAGGCCGGACAGGCCGATGATGTCGCATTTCTGCTCCTTGGCCACCTGCAGGATCTTCTCGGCCGGCACCATCACGCCGAGGTCGACGATGTCATAGCCGTTGCAACCCAGCACCACGCCGACGATGTTCTTGCCGATGTCGTGCACGTCGCCTTTTACCGTAGCCATCAGGATCTTGCCCTTGGCTTCCGGCTTGTCGCCTTTTTCCAGTTCGATGAACGGGATCAGGTGGGCCACGGCCTGTTTCATCACACGGGCGGATTTCACCACCTGTGGCAGGAACATTTTGCCGGCGCCGAACAGGTCGCCGACGATGTTCATGCCGGACATCAGCGGGCCTTCGATCACTTCGATCGGGCGGGCGAACGACTGACGGGATTCTTCGGTGTCTTCGACGATGTGGGTGGTGATGCCCTTGACCAGCGCATGCTCCAGACGTTTGTTGACGTCCCAGCTGCGCCATTCTTCGGTCTCGGCTTCCTTGACGCTGCCGTCGCCCTTGTACTTGTCGGCGATGGCGAGGAGGGCGTCGGTGCCTTCCGGCGTGCGGTTGAGGATCACGTCTTCAACGGCGTCGCGCAGTTCCTGCGGGATCTGGTCGTAGATCTCCAGCTGACCGGCGTTGACGATGCCCATCGTCAGACCGGCGCGGATCGCGTAAAGCAGGAATACCGAGTGAATCGCCTCGCGCACCGGGTTGTTGCCACGGAACGAGAACGACACGTTGGACACACCGCCGGAGCTCAGGGCATACGGCAGTTCGTCACGGATGTAGGCACAGGCGTTGATGAAGTCCACAGCGTAGTTGTTGTGTTCTTCAATGCCGGTGGCCACGGCGAAGATGTTTGGGTCGAAGATGATGTCTTCCGGCGGGAAGCCGACTTCGTTGACCAGAATGTCGTAGGAGCGTTTGCAGATTTCTTTCTTGCGCGCTTCGGTATCGGCCTGGCCGACTTCGTCGAACGCCATCACCACCACGGCGGCGCCGTAGCGCTTGCACAGTTTGGCGTGGTGGATGAACTGCTCGACGCCTTCTTTCATGCTGATCGAGTTGACGATGCCCTTGCCCTGAATGCACTTGAGGCCGGCTTCGATCACTTCCCACTTCGAGGAGTCGATCATGATCGGTACGCGGGAGATGTCCGGTTCGCCGGCAATCAGATTGAGGAAGGTCACCATGGCCTTCTTCGAATCGAGCATCCCTTCGTCCATGTTGATGTCGATCACCTGGGCGCCGGCCTCGACCTGTTGCAGGGCGACTTCCAGGGCTTCGGTGTAGTTGTCTTCACGGATCAGGCGGGCGAATTTCGCGGAGCCGGTGATGTTGGTCCGCTCGCCGACGTTGACGAACAATGAGCTGCGATCAATGGTGAACGGTTCCAGACCCGACAGGCGGCAGGCCTTGGGAATGTCCGGAATCTGCCGTGGCGCATAACCGGCGACGGCTTTGGCGATGGCTTCGATGTGGCCTGGCGTGGTGCCGCAGCAACCGCCGACGATGTTGAGGAAACCGCTCTGGGCGAATTCTTCGATGACTTTGGCGGTGTCCACCGGCAGCTCGTCGTACTCGCCGAATTCGTTCGGCAGGCCGGCGTTCGGGTGCGCCGAAACGTGGGTGCTGGCCTTGTCCGACAGCTCTTCCAGGTACGGACGCAGTTCGCGGGCGCCGAGGGCGCAGTTCAGGCCCACCGAAATCGGCTTGGCGTGGGCCACGGAGTTCCAGAACGCTTCGGTGGTCTGGCCCGACAGGGTCCGGCCGGAGGCGTCGGTGATGGTGCCGGAGATCATGATCGGCAACTCGAAGCCCAGTTCTTCGAACACGCCTTGCACGGCGAAGATCGCGGCTTTGGCGTTGAGGGTGTCGAAGATGGTTTCGATCAGGATCAGGTCCGCGCCGCCCTCGATCAGGCCTTTGGTGGCCTCGGTGTAGTTTTCCACCAGCTCATCGAAGGTGACGTTGCGATAGCCCGGGTTGTTGACGTCCGGCGACAGCGAGCAGGTGCGGCTGGTCGGGCCGAGCACGCCGGCGACGAAACGCGGCTTGTCCGGGTTCTCGGCGGTCTTGGCATCAGCGACCTTGCGCGCCAGTCGTGCGCCTTCTACGTTGAGTTCGTAGGCCAGTTCTTCCATGCCGTAGTCAGCCATGGAAATGCGGGTGGCGTTGAAGGTGTTGGTCTCGAGGATGTCGGCGCCGGCATCCAGGTAGGCTTTCTCGATACCGCCGATCACGTCAGGACGGGTAATGACCAGCAGGTCGTTATTGCCCTTGACGTCGCTCGGCCAGTCGGCGAAGCGTTTGCCGCGATAATCCTGCTCTTCGAGCTTGTAGCTCTGGATCATCGTGCCCATGCCGCCGTCGAGAATCAGGATGCGCTCTTTGAGAGCTTGCTTGAGAGCTTGAAGGCGGACGCTGCGATCGGACATTGGGACTACTCGAAAAAGACCATGACGAAGGAGCGGGATCATAACAAACCTGTGCCGATTTAGAGCATGTGGCGCTTTTGCATGAATATCGCTCATGTTGGTGCGGGCGTCATAACGGTAGAATCGCGGCGTTTTTCTTCAGGATCAGGATCAGGGACATGTCGTACCGCGTCATCAGCATTGCATTGCTGTTTTTAAGCTTTGGCGCGGCGGCGCAGAGTCCCGCTATTTCTTCTTCTATCTCCTACACCCGAGACATCCAGCCGATCTTCACCGAGAAGTGCGTGGCCTGCCATGCGTGCTACGACTCTGCCTGTCAGTTGAACCTGGGCAGCGGCGAAGGCGCGGCCCGTGGCGCGAGCAAGATGCCGGTCTACGATGGCGAACGCACCCAGGCGGCACCGACCACCCGGTTGTTCTATGACGCCTTCGGCAAACGCGCCTGGCAGCAGAAAGACTTCTATTCGGTGCTCGACGCCCAAGGCAGTCAGGCCGCACTGATGGCGCGCATGCTGGAACTGGGACACAAAACGCCGCTGACCCCCAACGCCAAACTGCCGGAAGACATCGTGCTGGGCCTCAACCGCGAGAACCTGTGCGCGATGCCCGCCGAATTCGACGGCTATGCCGGCGCCCACCCGAAAGAGGGCATGCCGCTGGCGGTGACCGGCCTGACCGATCAGCAATACCAGACGCTGCAACGCTGGCTGGCGTCCGGCGCCCCTATCGACGAGCAAGGTCTGGCGCCGAGCACCAAGGAAGCGATGCAGATCGTCCAGTGGGAAAACCTGCTCAACCAGCCCGGCGCACGGGAAAGTCTGGTCGGGCGCTGGCTGTACGAGCACTGGTTCCTGGCGCACATCTATTTCAAGGACGGCGAGCCGGGGCATTACTTCCAGTGGGTGCGTTCGCGCACACCGACCGGCCAGCCGATCGATCTGATCGCCACGCGTCGCCCGAACGACGATCCGGGCACCCAGGTGTATTACCGCCTGTGGCCGGTGCAGGGCGTGATCGTGCACAAGACCCACATCACCTATCCGCTGAGCGCGGCGAAGATGGCGCGGGTCAAAAGCCTGTTCTACAACGGCAACTGGCAGGTCAATGCCTTGCCGGGCTACGGGCCGCAGAGCCGGGCCAACCCGTTCGCGACCTTCGAGGCGATCCCGGCGCAGGCGCGTTATCAGTTCATGCTCGATAACGCCGAATACTTCGTGCGCACCTTCATTCGCGGCCCGGTGTGCCGTGGACAGATCGCGACCGACGTGATCCGCGACAACTTCTGGGCGCTGTTTCAGGCGCCGGAACATGATCTGTACATCACCGACCCGAACTATCGGGGCCAGGCCACGCCGTTGCTGGCGATGCCGGGGCAGAACGACGACGTCGGCAGTGTCCTGAGCCTGTGGCACAACTACCGCAACAAGCGAAACAAATACGAAGCCCTGCGCCGTGACAGCTACGCCGACCTGCCGGCGCCGAGCTGGTCGACCCTCTGGGCCGGCAACGACAACGCCTTGCTCAGCATCTTCCGCCACTTCGACAGCGCCTCAGTGACCAAAGGCCTGATCGGCGAGGTGCCACAGACAATGTGGCTGTTCGACTACCCTCTGCTGGAGCGCACCTATTACCAGTTGGCAGTGAATTTCGATGTGTTCGGCAACGTCTCCCATCAGGCGCAAACGCGCTTGTATTTCGACCTGATCCGCAACGGCGCCGAGCAGAATTTCCTGCGTCTGATGCCTGCCGATTCCCGCGAGGGTTACCTCGACGATTGGTACCAGAGCAGCGGCCAGTTCAAGATGTGGCTCGATTACGAAGCCATCGACGACGACAAGCCGACTGCGTTGAAACTCGACGAGAAAGACCCGAAACGCGATTTCGCCATGCAATTGCTGGCGCGCTACGGCGATCTCAACGCGCGTCCGGATCCGATCAACCGCTGCGAAGACGCCTATTGCTCGCGCCCGAACATCGACCCGGCCCTGCAGAACGCCGAGCAGGCGCTGAGTCGCCTGACCTCGCGTCCGGCAGCGGGCCTGAAAGTGATCGATCAATTGCCGGAAGCGACGATGCTGCGGGTCGAAACCCGCAGCGGCAAACGCGAGGTCTACAGCCTGCTGCGCAACCGCGCCCACAGCAACGTGGCGTTCCTGCTCGGTGAATCCCTGCGTTATCAGCCGGGGCTGGACACGCTGACGATTTATCCGGGCGTGCTCAGCAGCTACCCGAATTTCATGTTCAACATCCCGGCGGATCAGGTGCCGGCGTTTGTCGACGCCATGGAAAGTGCAAGGGACGCGGCGCAGTTCGAGAAAATCGTCGAACGTTGGGGTATCCGCCGCAGCCATCCGCAGTTCTGGTTCTATTTCCATGACCTGAGCCAGTACATCCACGAAACCGACCCGGTGGAAGAGGGCGTGCTGGATATGAACCGGTACGAGAATCTTTGATCGTTTGAGCGATGGCGGTTGTCCCAATCCTGTGAAGTACGGGATCGGGAGCGCCATCGATGTTGATTTCAGTGCAGGCCCTGCGAGCGCTCGCCGCGTGGGCGGTGGTCTGCCATCACTTCATGCAGATTTTCTTCGACTTCGAGGCGCGCGGGCCAATAGGGCAGCTGTTCATCGACAAGGGCGCCGTGGGCGTCGATATCTTTTTCGTGATCAGCGGGCTGGTGATTTTCCTGTCCACCGAAGGCAAGGCACTGCCGCCGGCGCGGTTTCTGTTGTATCGAATGTTCCGTATTGTCCCGGCGTATTGGCTCTACACGGTGCTGATGGCGTTGCTGGTGGTGTTTGCCCGGCCGTTGCTGCCGGATCAGACGGTGGACTGGAGTCATTTGCTGCTGTCGTTGCTGTTTATCCCGACCGAAAACCCCGGCGGCTACGGGATCTATCCGACCCTGAATGTCGGCTGGACCCTGAATTACGAAATGCTGTTCTACGTGCTGTTCGCCTGGGCGCTGCTGTTCCGGCTGCAAGTACGTTTGCTGGTGGTTGCGGCGCTGCTGTTTGCGGTGTGTCAGGCCTGGACCGGGTTTGGCTGGGTCAGCGAGTTTTATCGCTCGGACATCGTTTATGAGTTCCTGCTGGGGATCGGCATCGGCATGCTTTACCGGCGCGGCTGGATCGGGCCGGCGCTGTGGCTGCCGTTGCTGGGGATTGGGGCGGCGTTGCTGGCGATCTATCACCTGCCGCCGGAACCCCGATTGCTGAACTGGGGCGTGCCCAGTGCGGTGCTGGTCATGGCCAGTATGGCGCTGGAGCGGCATGTCGAGCGCAACAGGCTGCTCAAGCTGCTGGGCGACTGTTCGTACTCGGTGTATCTGATGCATGTGCTGGTGTTGTCGGCCGGCGGTTATCTGGCCCGACGCTATGGGATCAACCCGTATTTGATGTTTGTCGTCTGTGCGCTGGCCATCGCTATCGGTTCGTGGCTGAGCTACGAATGGGTGGAAAAACGCAGTTATCAATGGCTTAAAGCGCGGATTGACGGTGAACCTGGCACCTAGCCGATTTGCGAACTATTCCTACGTAAATACTAGGACTTTGTGCCGCGCGCCGATTGGCGTAAACTCCGCCTCAAGCCTGCGAGGAGTCTCCATGACCGCTATTACCATTACCGACGCCGCCCATGATTACCTGGCCGATCTGCTCTCCAAGCAGAACACCCCGGGCATCGGCATCCGCGTTTTCATCACCCAGCCTGGCACCCAGTACGCCGAAACCTGCATTGCCTACTGCAAGCCGGGCGAAGAGAAACCTGAAGACACGGCGCTGGGGCTGAAAAGCTTCACCGCTTACATCGACTCGTTCAGCGAAGCGTTCCTCGATGATGCCGTCGTCGACTACGCCACCGACCGCATGGGCGGCCAGCTGACCATCAAGGCGCCAAACGCCAAAGTCCCGATGGTCAACGCCGACAGCCCGATCAACGAGCGCATCAACTACTACCTGCAAACCGAAATCAACCCGGGGCTGGCCAGCCACGGCGGTCAGGTCAGCCTGATCGATGTGGTTGAAGACGGCATTGCCGTGCTGCAGTTCGGCGGCGGTTGCCAGGGCTGCGGCCAGGCGGACGTGACCCTGAAGGAAGGCATCGAGCGCACCCTGCTCGAGCGCATCCCGGAGCTCAAGGGCGTTCGCGACGTGACCGACCACACGCAGAAAGAAAACGCCTACTACTAAGGTGTTCGCTGCGGCATGAAAAACGGCGCCCCGTGAGCGCCGTTTTTTATGCGTGAGATTCAATTGATCGTTCCCACGCTCTGCGTGGGAATGCAGCCGTGGACGCTCCGCGTCCCATTCACGGTCTGTACAGGTGCGCATGCCCCGCGCGATACAGCGACGACTCGCTAAAGTGATCGCTACCCAACACCCGCCCAACCAGAATCAACGCCGTACGCCGAAACCCCTTGGCCGCCACCTTGCCGGCAATATCCTCCAGCGTCCCGACCACCCAGTCCTGATCCGGCCACGTCGCCCGGTGAATCACCGCGATCGGGCAATCCGCGCCGTAATGCGGCAGCAGCTCAGCCAGGATCTTCTCCAGATGATTGACCCCCAGATGAATCGCCATGGTCGCCCCGTGCTGCGCCAGATTGCCGAGCTCTTCACCGACAGGCATCGCGGTCTTGTCCGCATAACGGGTCAGAATCACGCTTTGCGAGATGTCCGGCAGGGTCAGTTCTGCGCCCAACAGCGCGGCGCACGCGGCGGTGGCGGTCACGCCGGGAATGATCTCGAACGGAATATCCAGCTCGCGCAAATAACGAATCTGCTCGCCAATGGCGCCATACAGGCTCGGATCCCCCGAATGCACCCGCGCCACGTCCTGGCCCTTGGCATGGGCGGTCTTGATCAGGTCGATGATCTGTTCCAGGTGCAGCTCGGCGCTGTTGACCAGGGTTTCAGCGCAATGACCTTCCAGCACCGCCGTCGGCACCAGCGAACCTGCGTAGATGATCACCGGGCAACTGCGGATCAGCCGCTGGCCTTTGACAGTGATCAATTCCGGGTCGCCGGGGCCGGCGCCGATGAAGTAAACGGTCATCGTTGGATCCTGTAGAAAAGGGGCAGGGCGGTGCTTCACAAGCCTTTCAGATGAAGAATGCTCATGATCGAAAGCGGGGATTATCGGGATTTTAAGCCGCGCCGGCCAATGCCAGAGTTGCCTGAGCGTACTTTTGCCGGGAAATCAGCAGTTTTGCCGGGCCGCTGATCAACTGTTCGGCGAGCGCCAGAGCAGCACTTTCCGCTACGCCGTAGCAACCGGTGCGTTCGAAGGCGATCTGCGAATGGTGACTCAAACGTTGCTGATAACTGGCCAGTTCCTCGCTGCTGAAATACAGCAACGGCAGCGCCAGTTGGGCGGCGAGTTCCTGCAAACCGGGTTCATCGCGCTTGAGGTCGATGCTGGCGAGCGCCTTGACCTTCTCAAGATCAATTCGATGCGCCTGCAACGCCTGATCAAGCAATGCACGCAGCGTGCTGGCCGGGCAGCCGCGCTGGCAGCCCAGGCCGACCACGAAGGTCGGCGCTGCGCTGTCATTGGTCATGCGTGGTACTGACCTTCGCTTTTGCGGCGGAACAACCAGGCGCTGATCAGGCCCAGGGCCAGCCAGAACGCGACGTTGGTCAGCTGCGAAGCGATTTTGAACTGGGCTTCGAGGGCTTCCGGGGCGAGCATCGAATGCACTTCCGGTTGCGGCGCGCCGATCACGTGCGGCACGGCAAGGATCGCCACGCCGAGGATCTTCATCAGCCAGTTACGGCTGAACGCGATCAAGGCCAGGCCGACAGCGGTGGAGGCCGCAGTGCCGATCCACCACATCTGCCGCGAGGCCAGATCCGCAGCGGCAGTGCCCGGCAGCTCAGGTGGCAGGCCCATGGTCGGGGCGAGCACGAAGGTCGCGTAACCGGCCAGGCCCCAGAGCAGGCCTTGCGAAGTCCTGGTCGGCGCACGCAGGGTGTACAGGCCCGCCAGCATCAGGGCGAAACCCACGGCAACCACCAGATTGCCGCCGGTGGTGGAGACCACGCGCTGCCAGCCGTCTTCAGGCTCCCAGGCTTCGGCATCGTGGGTGTGGGCGGCGGTGCCGGCGGCGTGTTCGTGAACTTCGGCAACCGGTTCGGCTTTCTCGAAGGTCTCGGCCTGCAAAATCAGCGGCGAAACCCAGAAGCTTTGCAGCAACGTCAGGAGCAGGGCGGCCAGAAGGCCGGTGAAACCTGCGGTCTGCGCAATACGCTTGATCATGTCGTCAGGTCTCAGTGGCACGGAAACGCGGCGCTGTGGCGGGTATCGTGCGCGGCGTTGTGCACCGCTTCGATGTGCGAGAAACCGGCGAAATACACAAGGCACGCGCCGAGAATCGACGCGCAGACGGCGGCGGTCAGGCGTTGGCTCAGGGTGGTGGTGCTGGAGATCTTGTCCGAATTGCTGCCGGTGCTGCTGATGATCGACATGGCGCTTCCCTCTGGAGTGTCAGCGGGTGAATAGAGCGCATGAAAACCCCTGCGGCCGGGCACGCAGAGGTTCGAACAGCGCCCGCCCACCGCGGGTTTGTTATGTTCAGTAACGCAAGACGCGCACTGTGTGTTGCGGGCCGGTCTCCGGGCTCACGAGGGGTTGGCGTCTGGCCGACCTGCAAGCGTCACCTTCCCATGCCTGTGGGCACAGTGGATCTGACGCTTCGCTCGCTTACCGTTGCGGGGGCAGCACCGGACTGACATGGCTTTAGAGTAAAGCACATGATTCACCGGTTTCCCGTTTCACCCTGTGAAGGGCACCCGTAACAAGTTGTGTAGGAGACCATGCGCGGGGGATTTGAGTCAATTGGGATTGGGATTGGGATTGGGGGCAGATCCGTTGCTGCGGTTATGGCTGCTTAGGGTTCCGCCCTTACGGCGGGTCACTTTTTCCAAACGCCGAAAAAGTAACCAAAAAGGCTTTACCCTGACGTTCGGCCCTCGCTGTGGCTCGGGTTCCTTCGCTCCGGGATTGATCCGGGGGCATCGCCTACGGTTTGCTTCGCTGCACCTCCTCTCGATGTGTTTGGCTTCGCCAAACGGTCGCTGCGCTCCCACCCCC
>NZ_RRZJ01000014.1:0-139583 GCF_004368175.1 Pseudomonas sp. CH235 | reverse complement strand
ATTCCAGGGCATGGTCAGCACCTCCTGACCATGATTGATACCTGTAAACCATGTCCCCGGTCTCAAACGTAAAGGATGTACCCGGTCTTTACCCACCCCAGCCCTCTCCCCCAAGGGGGCGAGGGGGAAAGGGAGCCGATATTCGTAGTTTTCAGAATCTGAGCTCGACTCTGTTTCGCAAGTCTGCACTTCAAGGCCTGAGTTCAACTCGGACTTTCAGGTCGGTGTAACCCGAATATCCACCTCGGTCAGTCCCCTCTCCCTCCGGGAGAGGGTTAGGGTGAGGGAAAGCTCTTGATCTTAGTGCCCGGAAGCCGCCGGCCCTGCCTTGGCTGCGAATGGCGGCTTGGCCAGCCACACAATCAGAATCAACCCCATGAACCCCCAGCCCAGCAGCGTGAAGTAATCCACTGTGGAGAGCATGTACGCCTGACTGGTGAGGATCTGATCCATCTGCGCATAGGCCGATTGGCTCGCACCACCCAGCGAATGCAAAGTCTCGCGAGTCGCCGGCTCATAAGTGCTGATGCTTTCGCTCATATACGCATGATGCTGATCCGCCCGGCGAATCCAGATCCAGGTGGTCAACGACGCCGCAAAGCTGCCGCCCAGTGTCCGCAGGAACGTCGCCAGACCAGCGCCATCGGCAATCTGGCTCGGCGGCAGGTCCGACATCAGAATGCTCAAGGTCGGCATGAAGAACAGCGCCACACCAATCCCCATGAACAACTGCACCAGGGCGATGTGCTGGAAGTCCACCTCGTTGGTGAACTCGGCACGCATGAAGCAGCTCAGGCCGATCGCCAGGAACGCCAACCCGGCCAGCAGACGCAGGTCGAACTTGTGCGCGTACTTGCCGACAAACGGCGACAGCAGCACCGGCAGAATGCCGATCGGTGCCACCGCCAGACCGGCCCAAGTCGCGGTGTAGCCCATC
Organism: Pseudomonas sp. CH235; assembly: GCF_004368175.1. Taxonomy (NCBI): domain Bacteria; kingdom Pseudomonadati; phylum Pseudomonadota; class Gammaproteobacteria; order Pseudomonadales; family Pseudomonadaceae; genus Pseudomonas; species Pseudomonas sp. CH235. Next base: position 138,646 of record NZ_RRZJ01000014.1, on the reverse strand, counting down.
TGGGTCTGCAACCACTGCGGCAGGATCAGGTTGATGCCGAAGAATCCGGCATAACCCAACACCAGCACCAGCGTGCCGATGCGGAAGTTGCGATAGGCAAACAGCCGCAGGTTGACCACCGGATGCTGGTCGGTCATTTCCCAGATCACGAACACCGCCAGCGCGATCACCGAAATTGCCGCGCCGATGATGATGAAGTTCGACTCGAACCAGTCCAGGTCATTGCCCTTGTCTAGGATCACCTGCAGCGCGCCCACACCGATGATCAGCGTGATCAGCCCGACGTAATCCATCGGCTGATGGCTGGTGACCACCGGGCGTTTGGCCAACTGCTGGCGAACCACCATCACCGCAAAAATCCCGATCGGCACGTTGATGAAGAAGATCCACGGCCAGCTGTAACTGTCGGTGATCCAGCCGCCGAGGATCGGCCCGGCAATCGGCGCCACCACCGTGACCATCGCCAGCAACGCCAGGGCCATGCCCCGCCTCGCCGGCGGATAGACCGCGATCAGCAGTGTCTGGGTCATCGGGTACAACGGCCCGGCTACCAGGCCTTGCAGCACGCGGAAGCCGATCAGTTCCGGCATCGAGGTGGAGATGCCGCAGAGGAACGAAGCCAGCACAAACAGAATGGTCGCCCACAGAAACAGCTTCACCTCGCCGAAGCGACGGCTCAGCCAGCCGGTGAGCGGCAGCGCAATGGCGTTGCTCACGGCGAACGAGGTGATGACCCAGGTGCCCTGCTCCGAACTCACGCCGAGGTTGCCGGAAATGGTTGGCAGCGCCACGTTGGCGATCGTGGTGTCGAGCACCTGCATGAAGGTCGCCAGCGACAGGCCGATGGTGCTGAGCAACAGGCTGGGCGGCGTGAAAGAGGCGTTATTGCTCATCGCGAATCCTATGAAGCCGGGTTGGCGCCGTGTCTGTTACGGACACAGCTGCCCTTTGTGGGAGCGGCGGTGCGACAATTCGACTTGCTCGCGAAAGCGGTGTGTCTGACAACATCTATGTTGAATGTCAGGCAGCATTCGCGAGCAAGCCCGCTCCCACAGGGGGAAGGAATCAGCGTTGCGCGGTCTTGCTGACCGCTGCGCTGTTGTCGTGGATCAACTGGGTGATCATCGCGTCGGCTTCGGCCAGTTGGCGGTCGTAGACGTTGGTGCTGAACGAGGCCTTTTGCGGCGGCTGCTGGGCCAGTACCGGACCGCTCTGGTCGTGCAGGTTGACCTCGACATTGGTCGACAGACCGACGCGCAGCGGGTGTTTGGCCAGCTCTTCGGCGTTGACGTGAATCCGTACCGGCACACGCTGCACGATCTTGATCCAGTTACCGGTGGCGTTCTGCGCCGGCAACAGGGCGAACGCGCTGCCGGTGCCTGCGCCGAGGCTGTCGACGGTGCCGCTGAACTTCACGTCGCTGCCGTAGATGTCCGACTCGATCTCCACCGGTTGGCCGATGCGCATGTCACGCAGCTGGGTTTCCTTGAAGTTGGCGTCGATCCACAGCTGATCCAGCGGAATCACCGCCATCAGCGCGGTGCCCGGCTGCACACGCTGGCCGAGTTGCACGGTGCGCTTGGCGACGTAACCGGTGACCGGTGCAATCAGCGTGCTGCGAGCATTGGTCAGGTAGGCCTGGCGCAGTTGCGCAGCGGCGGCCATCACATCGGGATGCGACGAGACCACGGTGTCATCGACCAGCGCGCTGGTGGTTTTCAGTTGCTGTTTGGCGTTGGCCAGGGCGTTCTGCGCCGAGGTCAGGTCATCGCGGGCGTGGGACAGTTCTTCCTGGGAAATCGCCCCGCCTGCCGCGAGGTTTTTCCGCCGGTTGAAGTTGTCCTGGGCTTTCTGCACTTCGGCCTGTTGCGCGTTGACCTGGGCCTTCATGCCGTCGACGTTGCTGTACAGGCCGCGGACCTGACGCACGGTGCGGGCCAGATTGGCCTTGGCACTTTGCAGGCCGACTTCGGCGTCGTTCGGGTCGAAGTTGATCAGCACCTGGCCTTCATGCACCAGATCGCCATCGTCGGCACCGATGCTGACCACGGTGCCGGTCACCAGCGGGGTGATTTCCACCACGTTGCCGTTGACGTAGGCGTCGTCGGTGCTTTCGCTCCAGCGCCCGATGAATTCGTGATACGCCCAGACACCGGCACCGGCGAGGGCAACCACAACGGCCAGCACCAGCAGCATCACTTTGCGTTTGCGCGGATTGCCAGTGTCCTGGGCGTTGTCTTGAGCTTGTGTGTTTTCGGCAGTGGCCATGACAAGTACCTTGAATTAGTTGTGCGGCGTGGCTGGGGTGGCGTTTGCTGCGGTCAGGGTTTGCCCCTGGAAGCCGCCGCCCAGCGCTTGCATCAGTTGAATCGACAGGTCGATCTGCTCGGCATTCAGGTTCGCCAGCTGACGCTGGGCCTGCAGCAATTGCTGCTCGATGCTGAGCACGTCCAGGTAGTTGCCGATGCCGGAACCGTAACGCTGGACGACGGTGTTGTAAGAGTCCTGGGCAATCTCGGTCGCGTGCTGCTGGGCGCCGATCTGCCGGCCGATGTCGCGCAACTGGTTGATCGTGTCGCTGACATCGCCCAGGGCTTTCACCAGGCTTTTGTTGTACTGCGCCACGGCGAGGTCGTAATCGGCGTCACGGGCATCGAGGTTGGCGCGCAGGCGTCCGCCATCGAAGATCGGCACCGAAATCGTCGGGGCAATGTTGAAGAAGCGACTGGCGGAACCGAACATCGCGTCCCCCAACAAGGATTCGGCACCGGCCGAAGCCGACAGGTTCAAGTTGGGATAGAAGCGGGTCTTGGCCGAATCGATGTCCTTGCTCGCCGCCTCGACACGCCAGCGCGCGGCGACCAGATCAGGGCGACGGCCCAGCAGTTCGGCCGGCAGCACCGAGGGCAGTGCGACAGCGCTGGCTTGCAGGACTTTCGGTCGAGCGATTTCGTTGCCGCGATCCGGGCCTTTGCCGAGCAATACGGCCAGGGCGATTTTTGCGCTGTTCAGGCGTTTTTCAGCGTCGATCAGGCTGGCTTCGGAGCTGGCTTCCAGGCTTTGGGTCTGCTGGAACTGGTACTGGCTGTCGATCCCGGAACTCAGGCGGCGCTGGCTCAGGTCGAGCATCTGTTTGGTGCGTTTGAGGTCTTCGTTGGCCAGGTCATAAACGATGTGCGCCTGACCGAGATCGCTGTAGGCCCGGGCCACGTCGGCGGCGAGGGTCAGTTGCGCGGCCTGACGGTCGACTTCGGCGGCGCGGGCCTGACCGAGTGCGGCTTCCCAGGCGTCACGCTGACCGCCCCACAGGTCGAAGTTGTAATTGAAGCCGGCGCTGATGTTGCGCACGGTGGAGTAAGCCCCGCCCTGCCCCAGCGGATCCTGATCCCGGGCCAGACGCGAACGGCTGATGCCGGCGCTGGCGTCGAGGGTCGGATAACGCTCGGCATCGGCGGCGTACGCGGCGGCGCTGGCCTGATGGGCGCGGGCGTCGGCGATCTGCATGTCCGGGCTGTCTTTCAGGGCTTCGCGGATCAGACCGTCGAGCTGCGGATCGCCGAGGCTGGTCCACCAGTCGCTCTTCGGCCACGCGGCCTGGGACAGGGTGACGCCGTTGAGCGATTGCCCGGTCTGCAGGGTTTTCGCATCGAGGCTGGTACCCTGGGTATCGAGGCCACTGTAGTTGGCGCAACCGGCGAGGATCATCGCCGACAGCACCAGTGTCAGGCTGCTGCGCAAGGTTTTACCGCTCATTGTGTTCACCTAACCGCTGGATGGTGATCGGGTCACCGGCTGCCAGCAAAATTTTCTTGAGGATGTATTCCAGGGTTTTCAACTCGTCCGGGGTCACGGCGCCGGCGAGTTCATTCATGGCGTCGGCGCCGATGTGCGGCAGGCGATCGGCCAGTTGCTGGCCCTGCTCGGTGAGTTTGAGTTGCACCTGACGGCGATCACCTTCACTGCGTTGGCGAACCAGGAAACCTTTCTGCTCCAGACGATCGAGCATGCGAGTCATCGAACCGCTGTCCAGCGACAGGTGCCGGCACAGCTCGGCCGGGGTGTCGACGCCGAACTGGGCCATGATGATCAACACCTTGAACTGCGCGGCGGTGATGCCGTGGGGTTCCATGTGGGTGTCGATGATCTTGTCCTTGAGCAAGGCGGCACGGCCGAGCAACAGGCCGAGATGGCAATGCTTGAATTCGTCGGGGGTGAAATGCTTCATGTGCTCACCTAATAACTGCCTAGGCAGTGAATGTATGTCGAGATGTTACTGCCTAGGCAGCGAATGTCAACGTAATAGTTAGGTTGCTTTGTAATTGGTTGACCAGTGGAGTGGTTTTTTCTGTCGTCCGTGCAGACGCCATCGCGAGCGGGCTCGCTCCCACAGGGATCTCATGTCTGCACGAATCAATGTGGGAGCGAGTTTGCTCGCGAAGGCAGCGACTCGGTGTAGAGCCGTTCAGGACTTGTCGGAGGGATGATTCATCGGTGGCGGCTGAAGGGGATGGACTTCCCGCCCACGCAACGCAGTTACCAAATACCCGCAGGCGCGCCTGGCTCCCGCGTAAATGCCGTGCCAGCCCGGCGGTGCCGGCTCGATGGCGGCATGCAACGCCCGCGCATAATCAAGCACCAGGCCCGGCGTCCAGGCCATGGCCTCGGCGCGCTTGCGCACCTGAGCCGCGACCCAGAATTCGGGACTGATGATGACCCGGGCGAAATCCAGCATGCTCGAATGCCCCCGGTTCATCGCACCTTCCAGTGCCGCTTCCAGGCTGTGCGCAACGGCACTCGAACAGTTGCGGCTGGTGAGGTTGTAGGTGGTGGTCTGTCGATAGGCCGCCCAGAACGCCTGAAGCCGCGCGGCGTCGTAGCGCGCGAAGCTGACCTGAACCGACGACGGGCACCAGTCGGCGACCTCGCTCGCATAGTCCGGCAGAAACCGCCCCACCACGTCGTTGTTCGGCGTAGCTCGCAGCAACCGCACGAAATCCCCCGCCGAGCGATCGATATCGTCCAGCGGGTAATGGCTGATGTAAATGTCCGGCCCACATTCCAGTGCCGCGTGGCCGGCAGAGATGACGCCGTTGATATCGACCGCCGCGATATAACGATTGAGGAAGCGGTTGCGCACCAGGGTGTCTTCAACCGTACCGCTGGGTGTCCAGACATGGATCACCATTGCGCTGTTGCATGCAGGGGCATGGACCGGGGAAGGCGTCACCGGCGACGGTCTGTTCTTGAACCGCCATGCCTGCTGCAACAAGGCACAGCCCGAAAGAAAGATGCTCATGCCGATGCAGAACGGCACCGTCCCCTTGTAGAGGCTCGGATACGGTTCGAGGATGAACACGCCAAAGCCGATCTCGAACAGCGCCACCAGCAGTGACATTCGCCAACCGACAAAGCGCACCACCACCGCAGCCGCCAGTCGAAAACCGCCATCGAGCAGAAAAGCCGCACCGAACAGCACCGCGAGAATCACACCGGCAGCATGCTGTCGGTCGACGATCAGCAGCCCCAGCAGCAGAAACGCCAGACCGCGAGCCTTGCGCAAAACCGCCGCTGTACCGGTTTTCGGGGCCGGCACCAGCAGAATGATCAGGGCTTCGAGCAACAACAGATAGCCGAACACATGCAGCGGAAAATACAGAACGCCGTCCAGCGCATCGATGAAGATGGCCACTCCGGCCGCGCCCCAGACAACGCCGGTCAATGCCAGGGCTGACCAGCGCCGGCGGACAAAATCGTGACCGAGCAAGACCATACTCAAACGAACCATTGGCGCCCCCGGGGCGTTTCGGGCAGCCGCAAACGGCGCCCTTCAAGCTGCGGTCAGTCTAATACATCCAGAAAAAAGCCGGATTGTGGTGACACGATCCGGCCAGGGGGAACGCGGGCTAGAAATCCCGCTTGTAGAAGATGTCCAGCGAACTGGCCACGCCGCTGGCGGCTTCGAGGTAGACCTTCTTGCTCAGCTTGTAGCGCAAGGCGATGGTGTTGGCCGGCTCGAACACGCCGACGCCGTAACGCAGGCTGAGTTTTTCCGAGATGTTGCCGCTGGCCACCACGCTGGTGGTGTTGCCGCTGCCCTGGGTGTCGAGCTGGAAGTCCTGAATGCCCAAATCACTGGCCAGACTGCTGGTGACCCCGGAACTGCCCATCAGACCCAGACCGAGCGCCGCCTGCGCGAGCATGTTGTTGTCCTCGCCGGTGGTGCTCAGCGGACGCCCCAGCACCAGATAAGACAGCGCTTGTTCCTGGCTCATGGCCGGTTCCGAGAAGATCTGTGTCGTCGGCTGCTCGGCGCTGCCGCTCAGGCGGATACCGGCGATCACATCATCGGTCTGGCGAATCGCTTCGATGTCCAGATATGGCTGATCGATCGGGCCGGCAAACAGCAGACGCGCGCGACGCACCGTCAGGCGCTGACCATAAGCGCGGTAGCGTCCGTCGTTGAGCCACAGCTCGCCACGGGTGTCCATGTTGTCGCCGATGTGCACCTGGCCTTGCAGGTTGGCGGTCAGGCCGAACCCGGCGAAGCTCAACTTGTCCTGGCCGACCACCACGTCGATGTCCATTTTCATCGCCAGCGGCGGCTTGCCCTCTTCGGTCTGCGCGCCGACGATGATCGTGTCATCGGAGACTTTCACCGTCGATGGCGGCAGTTCGCGCACGGTGATTTCGCCTTTCGGTACCAGCACCTTGCCGGCAATCGCCAGCTCATCGCCGGCCATGGAAATCTTCAGGTCCGGCGCTACTTCCAGTTTCGCGTAGGGCTCGACCGTGACCGGCAATTGCGTGCCCTTGAGCGCCAGATCCACCACCAGCGCCTGACCCCAGGCGATGTTGCCGTTCAGACTGCCCTGCCCGCTCTTGCCGCTTTTCCAGCCGCCGTTCAATTGCACGGCTTCACCGGCGATCACCGCTTGCAGTTGCAACGCTTGCAGCTCGATCGGCAACTCCGGCCCGGACACTTCGCCGTCGCTAAGCTGCACGGTGCCGTTGACCAGCGGCGCGAGCAGCCCGCCGGAAATCGTGCCGCTGCCGTTCAGGCGCCCGGTGAGTTTCTCGACCATCGGCACAAACGGCCGTGCCACCGACAGATCGAGTCCGCTGAGGCGGAACGAGCCGCTGACCGGTTTGCTCGCCGGCAGCGGATTGATCTGCGCCTGCACCATCAATTCACCGAGCTTGCCGCCGACGAAGTTGAGATCAGTGTCGATGCGCTTGGGCGTGAGTTTGCTGGTGAGCTTGAGGGTCTGGTACGGGAAGTCGACCCACTGATCCTTTTCCTTCATGCGCAAGGTGCCGCCGCTGGCATCAACGCTGATCTGGCCGTTCGGGCCGCTGGCCGGCAGGTCCAGTTGCAGGTCGGCGTTGAGCTTGCCCTGCCAGGCGAAATCCTTCGGCAACCACTGCGCCAGGCTTTCGATCGGGAACTGCTTGAGGTGATAACGCAGCTTCGGCTCCGGCATAAGGCGTTGATCTTCACCGCACAGGCTGGCATTGCCGGACATCCAGCAATGGGCGCCAAAGTTGATCTTGCCGTCGGCCAGACGTTCGAGTTTGGCCGGGTTTTGCAGCTTCCAGTCTTGGCCGCCGGCCTGAATGTCGCCGCTGGCCAGACGCCCGCGCCAGTTGCCCTTGTCCAGATTGCCGTCCAGACCCAACGCCAGTTTGAGCTTCGGCCCGAGCAGGTCGAGGTTGAGTTTCTGGTTTTTGATATCGCCCTGGGCGCTGGCGGTCAGGGTGCCCAGCGACGTGTCGCCGGCCTGGATGCCGCTGCCCTTCAGATCGATTTTCGCCCGTTGCGCGCTGTCGAGGGTGGCATCGAGGTTGAGACTTTGCAGGCGGTTGTCCTGGAACGCCAGTTGCGAACCTTGCAGGCCGAGCTTGCCCTGCGGCGCCTTGAGCGTACCGGCGACATCGACCCGACCGTTGATCTGCCCGCGCAGTTGCGGCCAGAGCTGGGCCAAGCGCGTCAGTTTGATATCGATCTGCCCGGTGAGCTTCTGTTGCAGGCTGCCCTTGCCGTTGATGCTGTTGTCGCCGAGGCGGATTTGCAGGGCATTCAGATTCCACTGCTCGCCCGCGCCGTCAGCCTTGGCTTGCAGGATCGCCGGTTGGCCGCGCAGTTTGCCTTTCAGATCGAGATCGGCATTCAGGCTCAGGCGCTCGTTCTTCATTTCGCCTTTGCTCTTCAACGGGCCGGCCAGCGTGCCCGGCAATTCCGCGACCCAATACGCCGGGTTGAGCGCCGACAATTCCAGCGCGGTGTCCCAGGCAATGCCATCGGCGAACTGCACGTTCACATGGCCTTCGGCCTTGCCCTGCCCGGCTTCGAGTTTCAGTTGTGGCAGGAAGATCTGCTTGAGATTGCCGCTGAACGGACTGCTCAGGGTGAACGCTCCCGCCGGCCCATCTGCGGCGGCGGCGAAGTTACCGAGGTACTGACCGTCGGTGTAGGAGACTTCGCCCGTGAAGGTACGCAACGTGACCTGCGGCTCGTCGATCTCCGGATAGAGCCGGTGCCACGGAAAATCCAGCCAGTTGATGTTGGCCTGGGCGCTGAGGCCTTTGCTCCAGTCGACATTGCCGGTCAGCTTGAGGCTTTGCTTGTCGTTGGCCGTCAGATCGAGGCCGGCAATCTGCGCACCTTTGGCGTCGACCTTGCCTTTGAGCAGCAACGCCACCGGGCCTTTATCGGCAGGCAGCGTCGCATTGCCGAGGAGTTGGTAGCCGTTTTTCAGGTCGCCTTCGCCGGTCAATAGCAGTTGATTGAATTGCAGGGTGTCCGGCAGATCGGCGCTCGGCTTGAACGCCTCCGAGGTGATCCGCACCTTGGCCGGCAGGTTTTCCGCCAACGGTTGCAGCTCGCCGCTCAACTGGCCGTTCAGGTAGCCACGACTGTCGGCGTGCAGGTTGAGGGTTTTCAGCAGGTCGCCGTCGATTTTCAGCGCCAGCGTCCACGGCTCGGGAGCCGGCGACGGCAAGGTCAGATCACCGGCGATGTTCAGCGGCCAGTTGCCGGTCGGTTGCAACAGACCGGACAGGTTCAGGCTCAACTCGTCGCGTTGCAGTTTCACGCTGTCGATCTGCATGCCCTTGGCGGTCCAGTGCGCCGCCAGTTGCAGGCCTTTCAACTCTTCGCTGCCGTTGAACAACAGGCTGCCGACCTGCACATCGCCCAACTCGATGGCCACGGGCAATTGCAGATCAGGAAGTGTGATCGGACCGCTTTCAGTGACTTCTTCGCTCGGCGGGAATTGCAGGCTGACGGTATCGGCCTTGAGCTGTTGGATGCACAGGGTCATGCGCGTCAGGCACAGCGGCGACCATTCGAAGATCGGTTTGCTCAGCTCGACGCGACTGGTGTCCTGCTGCCACAACAGGTGATCGGCGCTCCATTGCCCGCCGAGCCGACCCTGGAAATTGTCGACGCTCAAGCCCGGCACCAGACCCAGCACCCAACGGCTGCCGGCCTGCGTTCCGAGCACAGCGGTAATGCTCAATACAATCAGCAGCACCAGCGACAACAGCGCCAGCGCGGATATTTTCAAACCACGCTTCACAGCTCAGGCCCCATGGAAAAGTGCAGCCGGATGCCGCCATCGTCGTCCAGCGCATGGGCCAGGTCGAGGCGGATCGGCCCCACCGGCGAAACCCAGCGCACACCGATACCGACCCCGGTCTTGAGGTTCGGCAGTTCGAGTTTGTTGAAGGAGTTGCCCTGATCGACGAAAGTCGCCACGCGCCACTTCTCGGCGATCGAGTATTGATATTCGACGCTGCCGGCCACCATGTAGCGCCCGCCGATGCGGTCGCCCTCGGAGTTTTCCGGCGACAGGCTCTGATAGTCGTAACCACGCACGCTCTGATCGCCACCGGCGAAGAAGCGCAGTGAAGGCGGCACCGACTTGTAGCCGTTGGTGGCGCTGCCGCCGACCTGTATCCGGCCGAGCAAGCGGTGCTTGTCGAACACGGTGGTCAGGCCTTTGACCAGCGCCGTGCCGTAAACCAGGTTGTTGTCCGAGCCTAGGCCTTCTTTCGCAACCTTGCTTTCGAAGGTCAGGCGATAGCCATTGTGCGGATCGATGCGGTTGTCGCTCTTGAGGTAGGAATAGCTGACACCGGGCATCAGCAAGGTGCTCAGGCCGGAGTCGTCGCCGAGCTGGTATTCCTCGCGCTGCCATTTCAGCGAGATCACCCGCTGCCAACCGCTCGGCAATTTGCTGTGCCACTCCGGGCCGAAGGTCAGCAGCTTGCTCAAGGTGTCGGAGCCGTCGATGTCTTCATATTGATAACCGCCGGCCCAGCGCAGTTTGTCGGTCAACGGCGGGTCCAGCGGGATGTCGTAGAACAGGCCGACGTTTTGTCGTGGCGCCGACAGTTCGGCCTCCCAGCCATAACTGTCGCCCTGCGGGTTGACCCAATGGCGGGTCCAGTTGGCCTTGATTCGCGGGCCGACGTCAGTGGAATAACCAAGACCCAGGCCCATGGTGCGCGGCTTGCGGGTGTCGAGTTTGACGTCCACCGGGATCACGTCGTTTTTGGCGGCGGTCGGCGCGGCGTCGACCCGCACGCCTTCGAAATAGCCGCTCGATTGCAGGTCGCGGTTGAGTTCGGCGATCAGCTCGGAGTCATACGGCTCGCCGGCCTTGAACGGCACCATGCGTTGCAGCAGGTCTTCGTCGAACGGGGTGTCGCCTTCGAAGCTGACCTTGCCCAGCGCGTAACGCGGGCCGCTTTCGTAGATCAATTCCACGTCGGCGACTCCGGCGCGGGGATCGACCATCAATTTCTGGCTGGTGAAACGGCCACTGAAGAAGCCATAGCGCGACGCCTGGTTCTGGATCAAACGCTTGGCGTCTTCGTAACGCCCATGGTTGAGCACCGCGCCGGGCTTGAGCACGTCACTTTTCGGGACTCGAAAGGATTTGAGAGAGGCCGCCGGGCCGTCAACACGCACGGTCACGTTGCGCAGGCGAATCGGCTCGCCGGGATCGATGTTCAGCACCAGACGCGGTTTTTCACCGCCCTTGACGTCGCTTTCGATCTGCGGCTGGTAATAACCCAAGGCCTGGGCGGCCTTGCGCGCCTGCTCTTCGGCGCCGCGACTGAAGCGCTGCAAGGCTTCTTCGTCACGATCGCCGAGGCTGCCGATATAGCCTTCTATATTGGCTTTCAGTTCATCGTTGGACGGTTTGATCCGCACATCCAATTCACTTTGCGCCAGCGCCGCGCAGCTGGTTAACAGCATGAGCACGCCACTGGTAAATCTTCCTGGAAACTTCATAGGCGCGGATGCTATCACGGGCTTGGGAGCGTGATAGAACAGGAAATTCCCCCAAAAGTTCGACGGTCATCCCGTTGCTGTTTGTAACACCTGTGGGTTGGCGTGGAAAAACACGTGCTCGCGCACCGGGCCGACGGCCACTTCACCGATTTCCTCGTAACCCTGACGCTTGTAGAACTCCAGGTAACGCGGGTTGCCGGTGTCGAGGATCACGCCTTGGGAGCTTTCGTCCACCGCGCACCAGTTGTGCACCGCTTGTAGCAGCTGTTCGCCGAAGTGTTTGCCTTGAAATTGCGGATGCACGCCGAGCAGCGGCAGCATGTGCACCGAGTCGGTCGGCACGCAGGCCTCAACGGCGGCGTGATATTCCAGATAGCGACGTGTGCAACGAAAACCGGTGCTCAGCACCATGCGCAAACGCCAGGCCCAACTCTCGGTAACACCCAGGCGCCGTTGCGGCGGTGCAATCAGGGCGATACCGATCAGGCGATCGTTGACTAACAGGCCGATGGCGGGCAGATCCTGCAAAAAATGCTGTTTGACCAGCTCCCGTACCGTGGCGCGCACCCGTTGTTCGTAACCCGGACGCTCGGCTTCGAACAGGTAAGCGAAGGTCGGCTCGTGGCGGTAAGCCTGATAAAGAAGGGATCGCGCTTCCCGGGAATAGCCGCGGTCGAGCATGTGGATGTCGGCGATGGCGGTTTGGGTTTCAGGCATGACGGTGATTCTCCCTGGACGGGACTCAACAGGCCCCGTTCTTGTTATACGAGCCTTGGGCTGAAGGGATCGTTCCCACACCCGAAAGACATTAGCAGCGCATATGGACTACCGCCACGCTGGCCCAGATCCTACATGTCAGCTAGCATCGCCCTTTTGCCAGGACTGCCGACCATGAAGATCGTTTCCTTCAACATCAACGGACTGCGGGCCCGTCCGCATCAGCTGGCGGCGCTGATCGAAAAGCATCAGCCGGACGTCATCGGCCTGCAGGAAACCAAGGTCCACGACGACCAGTTCCCGCTGGATGAAGTGCGGGCCCTGGGTTATCACGTGTATTTCCACGGCCAGAAAGGTCATTACGGCGTTGCCCTGCTCTCGCGCCAGGAACCGATTGCCGTACACAAAGGTTTTGCCACCGATGAAGAAGACGCGCAGCGGCGCTTTATCTGGGGCACATTCGCCGACGCCAACGGCGTGCCGGTGACGATCATGAACGGTTATTTCCCACAGGGCGAAAGTCGCGACCACCCGACCAAATTCCCGGCCAAGCAGCGTTTCTACAGCGACCTGCAAGCCCTGCTGGAAAGCCAGTTCCACAATGAACAACCGCTGGTGGTGATGGGCGACGTCAACATCTCCCCGGAAGACAGCGACATCGGCATCGGCCCGGACAACATGAAGCGCTGGCTGAAAACCGGTAAGTGCAGCTTCCTGCCGGAAGAGCGCGAGTGGATGGCCCGCCTGAAAAACTGGGGCCTGACCGACAGTTTCCGTCACCTGAACCCGGACGTGACCGACACGTTCAGCTGGTTCGACTACCGCAGCCGCGGGTTTGAAGACGAGCCGAAACGTGGCCTGCGCATCGATGTGATTCTGGCGTCCCACGGTTTGCTGCCACGGGTGAAAGCCGCCGGCGTCGACTATGAACTGCGCGGGATGGAAAAGCCTTCGGACCATGCGCCGATCTGGCTGGAATTGAGCTGACCCGCTTGAAGCAGAAGATCACAGCCAGAGGTTGTGATCTTCTGCCCTGTCATCTTTCAGCAACCTCACTGACTTAATCTCCCCGGCAATCCCCTTGGCTGCAATCGGTGCCGGCATGACCCTGCGTGTTCTGTTCGTCTTTCTCCTGAGCGCCTGGCTGCAGGTTGGGTTTGCGGCGTTGCCCATTCCCGAGAACGGCCCGGTATTGCGCATCCAGGGTTCCAACACCATCGGCGCGGCGCTCGGCCCAGCGCTGGTGGAAGGCCTGCTTCAAGATCAGGGACTGTTGAAAGTCCACAGCGAAACCCCGGACACCGCCAATGAACAGCGGGTCGTCGGCCTGACGGCCCAAGGCCAAAGAGTCGTGGTGGAGATCGCCGCCCACGGTTCGAGCACCGGTTTCACTGCACTCAAGAACGCCAGCGCCGATCTGGCCGCCTCCTCGCGCCCGATCAAGGACAGCGAACTGCTGAACCTGCAAGCCCGGGGCGATCTGAAAAGCCCCGACGCCGAGCAGGTCATCGCCATCGATGGCCTGGCGATCATCCTTCATCCCGACAATCCGCTGAATCAATTGAACACCGAACAACTGGCGCGGATCTTCAGTGGCGAGGCGAAAACGTGGGAAGACGTCGGCGGCAAGGGTGGGACGATTCATTTATATGCGCGGGATGATCAGTCCGGCACCTACGACACCTTCAAGGAACTTGTCCTCAGCCGTCGTGGGAAATCCCTGAGCAATGCCGCGAAACGGTTTGAATCCAGCGAGCAGTTGTCCGACGCCGTGAGTGCCGATCCGCAGGCCATCGGTTTCATCGGCCTGCCCTATGTGCGACAGGCCAAGGCCGTGGCGATTGTTGACGGGCAATCTCAGGCGATGCTGCCGCTCGCCAGCCTGATCGCCACCGAAGACTATCCGCTGTCCCGGCGGCTGTTCTTCTATCTGCCGCCCGACAGCAACAATCCGTGGGCCAGGGCGTTGGTGGAGTTTGCGCAGAGCCGTCGGGGCCAGGCGATTGTCGCGGCCAACGGTTTTATCGCCCAGACCGTGCAGGCCATCGCCGTCACGCCGAATGCGCTGATGCCCGAGGGTTATCAATCCCTCAGCCGCCACGCCCAGCGTCTGACCGTGAACTTCCGTTTCGAAGAAGGCAGCGCCAGCCTCGACAACAAGGCCCGCCAGGATCTGGCCCGGGTTTTCGACTATATAAAGCACCACGACAAGACCGACCGCGCGGTAACACTGGTGGGATTCGGCGACGCCAAGGACGACCCGGCGCGAGCGGATTTGCTGTCGAAGCTGCGGGCGATGGCGGTACGCAGGGAGCTGGTGAAAAACGGCGTGGTATTGCGCGAGGTGCGCGGGTTTGGCGCGCTGATGCCGGTGGCGACCAACAGCGGGGATGAAGGCAGGATCAAGAATCGGCGGGTTGAGGTTTGGGTTTACTGAGCGTCGAACCACTGATCGTTCCCACAGCGAGGCGTCAGGCCGGTGATCGTTCCCACGCTCTGCGTGGGAATGCATGCCGTGACGCTCCGCGTCACAGTGGACGCAGAGCGTCCATGGCTGCGTTACCACGCAGAGCGTGGGAACGATCAGGGCTGACGCGGAATGTCTGTAATCAGCGCTCGCTACGCAGCATTTCCTTCGGCACATACTTGCCGATCTCGAACTTGCCGATCGCCGCGCGGTGCACTTCGTCCGGGCCGTCGGCCAGGCGCAGGGTACGTTGCATGGCGTACATGTAGGCCAGCGGGAAATCGTTCGACACCCCTGCCCCGCCATGAATCTGGATCGCCCGGTCAATCACCCGCAACGCGACGTTCGGCGCCACGACTTTGATCTGTGCGATTTCGCTCTTGGCGACTTTGTTACCCACGGTGTCCATCATGTACGCCGCTTTCAGGGTCAGCAGGCGTGCCATGTCGATTTCCATCCGCGAGTCGGCGATCTTGTCGACGTTACCGCCCAGACGCGCCAGCGGTTTGCCGAATGCAGTACGGCTCACCGAACGTTTGCACATCAGTTCCAGTGCACGCTCGGCCATGCCGATCGAACGCATGCAGTGGTGAATCCGGCCTGGGCCAAGGCGACCTTGAGCAATTTCGAAGCCGCGTCCTTCACCGAGCAGGACGTTTTCGTACGGCACCCGCACGTTGTCGAACAGCACTTCGGCGTGACCGTGGGGTGCATCGTCGTAACCGAACACCGGCAGCGGACGGACGATCTTCACGCCGGGGGTGTCGACCGGCACCAGGATCATCGAGTGCTGGGCATGGCGCGGGGCATCGGGATTGCTCAGGCCCATGAAGATCAGGATCTTGCAGCGCGGATCGCAAGCGCCGGAGGTCCACCATTTCTTGCCGTTGATGACCCACTCGTCGCCATCGCGCACGGCGCGGGCGGCCATGTTGGTGGCGTCGGAGGACGCAACGTCCGGTTCGGTCATGGCGAACGCCGAGCGGATCTCGCCGCGCAGCAGCGGTTCGAGCCAGCGCTGTTTCTGTTCTTCGTTGGCGTAACGCACCAGCACTTCCATGTTGCCGGTGTCCGGCGCCGAGCAGTTGAACGGCTCGGGCCCGAGCAGCGAACGGCCCATGATTTCCGCCAACGGCGCGTATTCGAGGTTGGTCAGGCCAGCACCCAGCTCCGACTCAGGCAGAAACAAATTCCACAGCCCTTCAGCCTTTGCCTTGGCCTTGAGTTCTTCCATGATCGCCGTCGGCTGCCAGCGATCGCCTTCTGCGACCTGGCGTTCGAACACGGCTTCGGCCGGGTAAACGTAAGTGTCCATGAACGCGGTCACGCGCTCACGCAGTTCTTGCACCTTGGGCGAATAAGCGAAATCCATGAGCAATTACCTTTTTTCGGCAGGTTGTTTAAGTCATGCAATCGATGCTAGAACAGCGTTGATAATTTACCTAGCCTATTCTCGGCGTGTATAAACATTCATCACCGATATATGATTGGTTGATTTTCCTGGCCGCCCTGACCCGCGCCATCCACCTATAACAAGAGAGCCGCGTAATGAATCTGAGCAAGGTCGACCTCAACCTTTTCATCGTCTTCGACGCGATCTACACCGAAGCCAACCTGACCCGCGCCGGGCAGATTGTCGGCATTACCCAGCCAGCGGTGTCCAACGCTTTGGCGCGGTTGCGCGAGACCTTCAACGACCCGCTCTTCGTACGCACCGCCCAGGGCATGGTGCCGACGCCCATGGCGCAGAACATCATCGGCCCGGTGCGCAACGCGCTGTCGCTGTTGCGGGTATCGGTTCAGGAAAGCCGCATTTTCAACCCCTCGCAAGCAGTCAAGACTTACCGTATCAGCATGACCGACCTGACTGAGGCTGTGATTCTGCCGCCGCTGTTCCAGCGCCTGCGTCGCCTGGCGCCGACTGTGATCATCGAAAGCTTTCTGTCCAAACGCCGGGAAACCACCAAGGAACTGGCCGCCGGCCGCCTCGACTTTGCCGTGGACGCGCCGCTCAACACCGACCCGCAGGTGCGCCACGTCAAGCTGATGGAAGACCGTTACGTCTGCGCCATGCGCAAGGGTCATCCGCTGGCGACCAAGGAAAAATTCACCCTCGACGATTACCTGTCGCTGACCCACATTCATATTTCCAGCCGGCGCAGTGGTCTGGGCCATGTCGATCTGGCGCTGGGCAAGATGGGCATCCAGCGCAAGATCGCCCTGCGCTCGCAGCACTATCTGATGGCGTCCCAGGTGTTGCAGCAGACCGACATGGTGATGACCGTGCCGGAGCGGTTCGCCCGGCGCCATGACCTGCATGCGTTCAATCTGCCGGTCAACGATGTACCGCCGGTGGAAACCCATTTGTACTGGCACGAAAGCACCGATCAGGACCCGGCCAACCGCTGGATGCGCGAGCAGATGATCGAGTTGTGCCAGCAAGTGACAGCGCACGAGAAGAAGCTCGACAAGCTGCAGGCGCCCGCCACTTGACGTAAACGTCAACCTGCCATTAGCTTAGCGCCAAGCCCCTTCTTCGAGCGCTTTCATGAGCAGCCAGACCTACAGCATTTCCGACCTCGCCCGCGAGCTGGACATCACCACCCGGGCGATCCGCTTCTATGAAGAACAAGGCCTGCTCAGCCCTGAGCGCCGAGGCCAGGAACGCATCTATTCGCCGCGCGACAAGGTCAGCCTGAAGCTGATCCTGCGGGGCAAGCGCATCGGTTTTTCCCTAGCCGAGTGCCGCGAGCTGATCGAGCTCTACGACCCTTCCAGCGGTAACACCAAACAACTCAACAGCATGCTGGCGAAAATCAGCGAACGCCGGGAACAGCTTGAACAGCAACTGCTGGACATCGAACAGATGAAGCTGGAACTCGACACCGCCGAAGAACGCTGCGTGCAGGCGCTGGAGCAGACGCTCAAGAGTCAGCAAGTCGCGCAATAGCCTCCCGACAACTACAACAGGTCAACGCCATGTCCCTCCCCTCCCAAGTACGCCTGATCGAAGTCGGCCCGCGTGACGGCCTGCAGAACGAAGCCCAGCCAATCAGCGTCGCCGACAAGGTGCAACTGGTCGACGCCTTGAGCGCTGCCGGCCTCGGCTATATAGAAGTCGGCAGTTTCGTCTCGCCCAAGTGGGTGCCGCAGATGGCCGGTTCCGCTGATGTATTCGCGCAGATCCAGCGCAAGCCCGGCGTGACCTATGGCGCGCTGGCGCCGAACCTGCGCGGTTTTGAGGATGCGCTGGCCGCCGGGGTCAAGGAAGTCGCCGTGTTTGCCGCCGCGTCCGAAGCCTTTTCGCAGCGCAACATCAATTGCTCGATCAGCGAAAGCCTGGCGCGGTTCGCGCCGATCATGGAATCGGCGAAACAGCACGGCGTTACCGTGCGCGGTTACGTGTCCTGCGTGCTGGGCTGCCCTTATGAAGGCGAGGTCGCCCCGGAACAAGTGGCCATGGTCGCCCGCGAGCTGTACGCGATGGGCTGCTACGAAGTGTCGCTGGGTGACACCATCGGCACCGGCACTGCGGGCGCCACCCGCCGGCTGTTCGAAGTGGTCTCGAAGCAGGTGCCGCGAGAGAAACTCGCCGGCCACTTCCACGACACCTACGGCCAGGCCATGGCCAACATCTACGCCAGCCTGCTGGAAGGCATCGCGGTGTTCGACAGCTCGATCGCCGGCCTCGGCGGCTGCCCGTACGCCAAGGGCGCCAGCGGTAACGTCGCCACCGAAGACGTGGTGTACCTGCTCAACGGCCTGGGCATCGAGACCGGTATCGACCTCGACGCCTTGATTGCCGCCGGCCAGCAGATCAGTGCGGTGCTGGGTCGCCCGACCGGTTCGCGCGTGGCCAAGGCTCGCAGCGCACAGTGAGGGGATGGTGTTACCGCCGAGCGCGAAACGTGGGCACAAGCGAGTAACACGGAAACAAATTGTCTGGTTTTGCCTGAAGGATAAATCCTTCAAAAATCTCAAACCCTTGATTTAAAAGGTTTTTTAAAAGTTGGCACGGCTTCTGCTATCTCTATGGCATAACAAGAATAAAAAGCAGCAAACCAATAAAAATAAGACGTACCGACTCTGACATAACAAAAACAACACGGCAGAGACGCAGCTAACAGATTTTTTTGGAGAAGGTGTGCTTTTCAGGGTATTCCTTGGAATGACCCGCAACCGGGCAGAGAACAATAAAACTACCTTCAGGTAGCTCCCGAATCGGTTGGATCGCTAGACGAGAAAGCAGATCAGCGCTCAAAAAAATACGTTTGCTCTTGACCCCGGATGGGGGTCGCCAAAAAACAGCGGTAAAGGGCCACGGTTGCCAAAAACAACAACAGACCGCCCCTCAATAATAAAAAAGAGCACGCGACGACAAAATTAAAGGGGAGCTTCGGCTCCCCTTTGTGCTGTCTGGCGTTCTGAAATTGTCCGCGACGGATCTCCTCCCCCTTCTCGATCTAGCCCCCACATACAAGTAATCCCCAAAAAAACACGGAGGGTTTACGGCTTTCGCTGTGTGTAAACACGACGCCGCATGGGCGTTTAAAGTACACGAACCGTTACGCCACGAGGGCTACAACACCTTGCGTCGTTGCCTACGCGTACGCCAGAATCCGCCGGCTTACGCGGCTATGGGGTGGGCTATATCGTTTCCCTGTCACTGAAAAACAGTGATCGGGTTTGGTAGCCCGTCTGTAATAGCTGTATGGCAACACCGTATGCAGGCCCTTTTGGGGGCTCTGTTTTATGGTGGTCATGCGTGGGGCTCATTCGTGAGCGCCGGGTTCCTATTGCAGCCGGTCTACCAACCCGCGTATGGCCGCCACCCATCGTTTGGTAGCGTGGGTGATGGCTCCCTGAGATCTGCGATAGGAGTTACACGTATGTTCAAAGCCACACCAAACCCACCAGAAACCGATTCAATCCCCTACGACGCCGCACTCGAAGCCGAAAACATAAAAACGGCCACCGAGCGGGCGATCAATCATTACCTCGATCCTGGGGCGCAGAAGACGTCCAAGCCATCGCGCAAGCCCGGCAAGATCTATCTGGTCAATCCAACGATGGATGACGAAACGCTGCTGGTCGAAGCGTGCGAAACGCTGTCGTCGGCCAGTGACATGGCCCGGGATATTGGCGAAACCGTCGATCCGTCGCAGCGCAAGGCGATGCAGATTCTGCAGCAGGTCATCATGCTGAGTGAGCTGCTGGTCAATCGTGTGCTGGATAACCATCACGTCTCGCGGTAGTTGCCGCCTCGGTGAGGGGCTTGTCCCCTCACTGCCTGGCAGCCGTCTATAAAAATCCTCAAGCGACTCTTTTCCGGAGTTCCAGCTGATGTCCAAGACCGTCATTCCACCGTTAGAAGATCCGGTGTCCCCCTACGAGTTTCCCGATTCTAGAAAGCTCCACGACGCCGCCGAACGCGCCCTCGACTATTACCTGACCCCCGCAGCCCAGATCATGGCCACGCCTTACACCCCCAACGACATGTTCATGGTCAACCCGCAAACCGACACTGAATCCCTGCTGGCCAACGCCTGCGAATCCCTCGCGTCAGCCACGGTCATGCTCGGTGACTTTGCCGGCCTGCTGGAAGGGCCGAACCGCAAGACTCTGCTGGGCATTGCGCAAGTGGTGAGGTTGGGGGAGTTAGCGGTTAATCAGGCGTTGGAAAATGTAGAAGTAAAGCAATAAGCGCCGCTTTCGAAGCCAGGGTGCGCGCCCTGGCTTCGAAAGCTCTAATCGTCAGCCCTCGTTGCTACGTAACTCCTCGATACTGATCTCACGCATCCGGAATTTCTGGATCTTGCCCGTCACCGTCATCGGAAACTCCTCGACAAACTTGAAGTACCGCGGCGTCTTGAAGTGGGCGATGCGCTCCTTGCACCACGCTTGCAGTTCTTGTTCGGTCGCGCTGTGGCCGGGATGGAATTTGATCCAGGCGACGATTTCCTCGCCGTAACGCGAGCAAGGAATGCCGATCACCTGCACGTCCGCCACCGCTGGATGGGTGAAGAAGAACTCTTCCAGTTCACGCGGGTAAATGTTCTCGCCGCCACGGATGATCATGTCCTTGTTACGGCCGGCGATGCACACATAACCCTCGTCGTTCATGCTCGCCAGGTCGCCGGTGTGCATCCAGCCTGCTGCGTCGATGGCTTCGGCGGTGGCATTCGGGTTGTTCCAGTAGCCGAGCATTACGCTGTAACCACGGGTGCACAGTTCGCCGATGGTGCCGCGTGGCACCGGGTTGCCGGCCTCGTCGATGATTTTGCTTTCGAGTTGTGGCTGGGTGCGGCCGACGGTGGTGACGCGCAGCTCCAGTTCGTCGGATGGGCCGGTCTGCAGCGAGACCGGGCTGGTTTCGGTCATGCCGTAGGCGATCTGCACTTCGCTCATGTGCATCTCGTTGATGACCCGGCGCATCACTTCGATTGGGCAAGTCGCGCCGGCCATGATCCCGGTGCGCAGGGTCGACAGGTCGAATTCGGCACGTTGTGGCTGATCGAGCATGGCGATGAACATGGTCGGCACGCCGTACAGCGCGGTGGCTTTTTCTTCGGCGACGGTGCTCAGGGTCAGCAGTGGATCGAAGGCATCGTTGGGATAAATCATGGTGCTGCCGTGGGTGATGCAGCCGAGGTTGCCCATGACCATGCCGAAGCAGTGATACAGCGGCACCGGGATCACCAGGCGATCAGCAGCGGTCAGGCCGAGACTTTCGCCGACCATGTAACCGTTGTTGAGGATGTTGTAGTGACTGAGGGTCGCGCCCTTGGGGAAACCGGTGGTGCCGGAGGTGTACTGAATGTTGACGGGCTGATCGAAGTGCAGGCTGTCGCTGCGTTCACGCAATTGTGCTGGCGAGACACTGGCGGCCAGATCGGCCAGTTGCGACCACGGGAGAAAACCCGAAGGCGGCTGCGGATCGAGGCTGATCAAGCCGCGCAACTCCGGCAGGCGCTCGCTGCGCAGTTCGCCGATGGATTGCTCGGCCAGTTCCGGCAGCAAGCCTTGCAACATGCCGTGATAGTTGGAGCTCTTGAACGCCCCGGCGCAGACCAACCATTGGCAGCCGGATTGCTTGAGCACGTATTCGAGTTCGGAGCTGCGGTAGGCCGGGTTGATGTTGACCAGGATTACGCCGAGCTTCGCGGTGGCGAACTGAGCGATGCACCACTGCGCGCAGTTCGGCGCCCAGATGCCAAGTCGGTCACCGGTCTGCAAACCCAACGCCAGCAGCGCTCTGGCATGCACGTCTACCGCGTCGGCCAGTTGCCGCCAGGTGTAACGCAGCTGCTGATGGCGCACCACCAGCGCCTCGCCGTCCGGGTACTGCGCGACGGTCTCGTCGAACCTCTGCCCGATGGTCATCGCCAGCAAGGCTTTGCTCTGGGAACCGCGGGTGTAGCTGCGCTGCGGGTTTGCACTGGGTTGATCCATGACGACCCCTATTGTCTTTATTAGTGGGTGTTGGAACGGAGCTGCGGCAGCTCCGACCATTCAGAACTGGCTCTACTCTCGCTCAAGTTGACGTTAACGTAAAGGGTGATTGACAGCCATTCGTCACAGGCTTACGTTAACGTAAAGGTGAGAACTGAAACGCCCTTCTCCCCACCCTACAAAAAAGCCAAAAGGTGACCCATGAGCTACCCCTCCCTGAACTTTGCCCTCGGTGAAACCATCGACATGCTGCGCGATCAGGTTCAGTCCTTTGTCGCCAAGGAGATCGCCCCGCGTGCCGCGCAGATCGACAGCGACAACCTGTTCCCTGCCGATCTGTGGCGCAAGTTCGGCGACATGGGCCTGCTCGGGATCACCGTGCCGGAAGAGTACGGCGGCGCTGGCCTGGGTTACCTGGCGCACGTCGTGGCGATGGAAGAAATCAGCCGCGGCTCGGCTTCCGTGGCGTTGTCCTACGGCGCCCACTCCAATCTCTGCGTCAACCAGATCAACCGCAATGGCAACCACGAACAGAAAACCAAATACCTGCCGAAGCTGATCAGCGGCGAGCACGTCGGCGCTCTGGCGATGAGCGAACCGAACGCCGGTTCCGACGTGGTCTCGATGAAACTGCGCGCCGATAAACGCGGCGACCGTTTCGTGCTCAACGGCAGCAAGACCTGGATCACCAACGGTCCCGACGCCAACACTTACGTGATCTACGCCAAGACCGACCTGGAAAAAGGTCCGCACGGCATCACCGCGTTCATCGTCGAACGTGACTGGAAAGGCTTCAGCCGCAGCAACAAGTTCGACAAGCTCGGCATGCGCGGCTCCAACACCTGCGAGCTGTTCTTCGATGATGTCGAAGTGCCGGAAGAAAACATCCTCGGCGTGCTCAACGGCGGCGTGAAAGTGCTGATGAGCGGCCTCGATTACGAACGCGTCGTGCTGTCCGGTGGCCCGACCGGGATCATGCAGTCGTGCATGGACCTGATCGTGCCGTACATCCATGACCGCAAGCAGTTCGGCCAGAGCATCGGCGAATTCCAACTGATCCAGGGCAAAGTCGCCGACATGTACACCCAACTCAACGCCAGCCGCGCTTACCTTTACGCCGTGGCCCAGGCCTGCGAGCGCAACGAAACCACGCGCAAGGACGCTGCCGGCGTGATCCTCTACACCGCCGAACGAGCCACGCAAATGGCCCTGGATGCGATCCAGATTCTCGGCGGCAACGGCTACATCAACGAATTCCCGGCCGGCCGTCTGCTGCGTGACGCCAAGCTGTACGAAATCGGCGCCGGTACCAGTGAGATCCGTCGCATGCTGATCGGTCGCGAACTGTTCAACGAAACCCGCTAAACGGAGCTGTCCATGGCTATCCTGCATACCCAGCTCAACCCTCGTTCAGCGGAGTTCGCCGCCAACAGCGCGGCGATGCTCAAACAGGTCGACGCCCTGCACACCCTGCTCGCCCAAGTGGCCCAGGGCGGCGGCGCGAAAGCTCAGGAACGTCACACCTCGCGCGGCAAACTGCTGCCGCGTGAGCGGATCAACCGCTTGCTCGATCCGGGCTCGCCGTTTCTGGAAATCAGTCAGTTGGCCGCCCACGCTGTGTATGGCGAAGACGTGCCGGCCGCTGGCGTGATTGCCGGGATCGGTCGCGTGGAAGGCGTCGAGTGCATGATCGTCGCCAACGACGCGACCGTGAAAGGTGGTTCGTACTATCCGCTGACCGTGAAGAAACACCTGCGCGCCCAAACCATCGCCCAGCAAAACCGTCTGCCGTGCATTTATCTGGTGGATTCGGGCGGCGCCAACCTGCCGCGTCAGGACGAAGTGTTCCCGGATCGCGAGCACTTCGGGCGAATCTTCTTCAACCAGGCCAACATGAGCGCCATGGGCATTCCGCAGATTGCCGTGGTCATGGGTTCCTGCACCGCCGGCGGCGCCTATGTGCCGGCGATGGCCGACGAAGCGATCATGGTGCGCAATCAGGCAACGATCTTCCTCGCCGGCCCGCCATTGGTAAAAGCCGCGACCGGTGAAGTGGTCAGCGCCGAAGAACTCGGCGGGGCCGATGTGCATTGCAAGACGTCCGGGGTTGCCGACCACTACGCCGAAAGCGATGAGCATGCCCTCGCCCTCGCCCGCCGCAGCGTCGCCAACCTCAACTGGCGCAAGCTCGGCGAAGTGCAGCAGCGCGCGCCGATTGCGCCGCTGTACGCCAGCGACGAGTTGTACGGCGTGGTGTCGGCAGATGCCAAGCAGCCGTTCGATGTGCGCGAAGTGATTGCGCGACTGGTCGACGGTTCGGTGTTCGATGAATTCAAAGCCCTGTTCGGCACCACGCTGGTGTGCGGTTTCGCTCACCTGCACGGCTACCCGATCGCGATCCTCGCCAACAACGGCATCCTGTTCGCCGAAGCCGCGCAGAAAGGCGCGCACTTCATCGAACTGGCCTGCCAGCGCGGCATCCCGCTGCTGTTCCTGCAGAACATCACCGGCTTCATGGTCGGCCAGAAATACGAAGCCGGCGGCATCGCCAAACACGGCGCCAAACTGGTGACCGCGGTGGCGTGCGCCAAGGTGCCAAAATTCACCGTGATCATCGGCGGCAGCTTCGGCGCAGGCAACTACGGCATGTGCGGGCGGGCCTACGATCCGCGTTTCCTGTGGATGTGGCCGAACGCGCGGATCGGCGTGATGGGCGCCGAACAGGCGGCCGGCGTGCTGGTTCAGGTCAAGCGCGAGCAGGCCGAACGCAGCGGTCAGGCGTTCAGTGCGGAACAGGAAAGCGAGATCAAGCAACCGATTCTCGACCAGTACGAAGAACAGGGTCACCCCTACTACTCCAGCGCACGACTGTGGGACGACGGTGTCATCGACCCGGCGCAGACCCGCGATGTACTGGCCCTGGCCTTGTCCGCGTCGTTGAACGCGCCTATCGAACCGAGCCGCTTCGGCGTGTTCCGGATGTGATCGGGAGAACCTCATGAGCGACTTCAACACCCTCGAATTGCACAGCGATCCACGGGGTTTCGCAACCCTGTGGCTGAGCCGCGAAGAAAAGAACAACGCGTTCAACGCCGAAATGATCCGCGAACTGATCCTGGCGCTGGACAAGATCGCCAGTGATGCCAGCCTGCGCTTTTTACTGGTACGCGGACGCGGCAAACACTTCAGCGCTGGCGCGGATCTGGCCTGGATGCAGCAATCGGCCGAACTCGATTACCACACCAACCTCGACGACGCCCGGGAACTGGCGGAGCTGATGTACAACCTCGCCAAACTGAAAATCCCGACCGTGGCCGTGGTGCAAGGCGCGGCGTTCGGTGGCGCGCTGGGTCTGATCAGTTGCTGCGACATGGCGATTGGCGCCGATGACGCGCAGTTCTGTCTGTCGGAAGTGCGCATCGGCCTGGCGCCGGCGGTGATCAGTCCGTTCGTGGTGCAAGCCATTGGCGAGCGCGCGGCGCGGCGTTATGCGCTGACGGCCGAGCGTTTTGGCGGGCAGCGGGCGCGGGAAATCGGTTTGTTGTCGGAAAGCTATCCGGCGACCGAGCTTGAACAGAAAGTCGAACAATGGATCGACAACCTCCTGCTCAACAGCCCCGCCGCCATGCGCGCCAGCAAGGATCTGCTGCGTGAAGTCGGCAACGGCGCGCTGACGCCGGCCCTGCGCCGCTACACCGAAAACGCCATCGCCCGCATCCGCGTCAGTCCGGAAGGCCAGGAAGGTCTGCGGGCCTTTCTGCAGAAGCGTCCGCCGAGCTGGCAAGCCGCAACCACCACCAAGGAGCCGCGTTGATGAGCGCACCTGTTCTCACCACCCTGCTGGTGGCCAACCGTGGCGAAATCGCTTGCCGGGTCATGCGTACCGCCAAGGCTTTGGGCCTGACCACCGTCGCCGTGCACAGCGCCAGCGACCGCGAAGCGCGGCACAGCCGCGAAGCGGATATCCGCGTCGATCTGGGCGGCAGCAAAGCGGCCGACAGCTATCTGCAAATCGATAAATTGATCGCAGCGGCCAAGGCCAGCGGTGCTCAGGCGATTCATCCGGGTTATGGCTTTCTGTCGGAGAACGCTGGTTTTGCTCGCGCCATTGAAGCCGCCGGCCTGATTTTCCTTGGCCCGCCCGCCTCGGCCATCGACGCGATGGGCAGCAAATCCGCCGCCAAGGCCCTGATGGAAACTGCTGGCGTGCCGCTGGTTCCGGGATATCACGGCGAAGCTCAGGATCTGGACACCTTCCGCGATGCTTGCGAGCGCATTGGTTATCCAGTGCTGCTCAAGGCCACCGCTGGCGGTGGCGGCAAGGGTATGAAGGTCGTTGAAGGCGTCAGCCAACTGGCTGAGGCGCTGGCTTCGGCCCAGCGTGAAGCGCAATCGTCGTTCGGCGATTCTCGGATGCTGGTGGAGAAATACCTGCTGAAGCCACGTCACGTGGAAATCCAGGTGTTTGCCGATCAACATGGCAATTGCCTGTATTTGAATGAACGCGACTGCTCGATTCAGCGTCGGCACCAGAAGGTCGTTGAAGAGGCGCCGGCACCGGGGCTGAGTCCGAAGCTGCGTCGTGCGATGGGCGAAGCGGCCGTGCGTTCGGCGCAGGCCATCGGTTACGTCGGCGCTGGCACGGTGGAGTTTTTGCTGGACGCTCGCGGCGAGTTCTTCTTTATGGAGATGAACACGCGGTTGCAGGTCGAGCACCCGGTGACCGAAGCCATCACCGGGCTCGATCTGGTGGCCTGGCAGATTCGCGTCGCCCGTGGCGAAGCGCTGCCGATCACTCAGGATCAGGTGCCGTTGAACGGGCATGCAATTGAGGTTCGGCTGTACGCGGAAGATCCTTCGAATGATTTCCTGCCGGCGACCGGGCGTCTGGATCTGTATCGAGAATCCGCCGCAGGACCGGGGCGCCGTGTGGACAGCGGTGTTGAGGAAGGCGATGAGATTTCGCCGTTCTATGACCCGATGCTCGGCAAGCTGATTGCCTGGGGCGAAGATCGTGAGCAGGCGCGTTTACGGCTGCTGAGCATGCTCGACGAGTTTGCGATTGGCGGGTTGAAGACCAACATCAACTTCCTGCGGCGGATCATCGGGCATCCGGCGTTTGCGGCGGCGGAACTGGATACCGGGTTCATTCCGCGTTATCAGGATCAGTTGCTGCCAACACCTGCTGCGCTGAGCGATGAATTTTGGAATGCGGCGGCGCAGGCTTTTGCGCAGAGCCTGCCGGGGACGGCTCGGGCGGATGATCCGGCTTCGCCTTGGGCGCTACACAGTGGTTTACGTACCGGGTTGCCACGGGAAATCACGCTGCATTTGAGTTGCGAGGGGCAGGATCGGGCGTTGACGCTCGGTGCTGGCGGCAGTGCAAAACTGATCGGCGAGCAACTGATACTCGAGCACGACGGGCTGCGTCGGCAGCTGCGGGCGATTCGTCGTGAAGAGGTGCTATTTCTGCAATGGGACGGCGAGTTGCGGCGCGTTGAAACGTACGACCCGATCAGCGCTGTCGAAGCCAGTCACAGCCATCAGGGTGGTCTGACGGCGCCGATGAACGGCAGCATCGTCCGAGTGTTGGTGGAGGCCGGGCAATCGGTTGAAGCCGGTGCGCAACTGGTGGTGCTGGAAGCGATGAAGATGGAGCACAGCATCCGCGCGCCCCACGCCGGGGTGATCAAGGCGCTGTATTGCCAGGAAGGCGAAATGGTCAGCGAAGGCAGCGCACTGGTCGAACTGGAAGAAGCTTGAAAGATGGATCGATCCTACGCCTGGCGAGGATCGATCTGACTAGTATTTGGCCGTTGCCTGAACCACGACGCCGATAATTCGGCACTCGTCGGTCAACAAGGCTTTCGGCCAAGTCGGATTGAGCGGCACCAGGTAACGCTGGCCGCCCTCTTCGATCAGTTTGCGGAAAATCGCCTCGTCGCTGTCAGGCCACTGGGCGATCACCAGTTTTCCGGGCTCGGCTTCCAGCGCCGGGTCCACCAGAATCATCATCCCTTCGCCGATGCTCTGCCCCGTGGGCGCAGTCATCGCATTCCCCATCACGGTAAGCCAGAACGCCGGGCCACGGGCGTGGTAATCCGTCAGTTCGAAACGCCGCTTGTCCTTGGCACTCGAATACGCTGGCTGGCTCTCACGGGCCTCGACCGGCGCATTCCACTCGCTGACCGGGTAGCGAAAGTAAGGGTTGTACTTCTGCGCCAGAGGCATTTCGTCATCCGCATCGATCTGCGGTTCGCGAATCACCACCGCGACCTCGAGATACTCCATGCCCAGCGCTTTCAGCACGCGGTTCATCTGCGTGATGCCGGGCTCGCGGCGCTTGTTCAGCCAATGGCCGATACCGCCCTGAGACATGCCGACGCGCTCGCCGAGCTCGACTTGAGTGACGTTGAGTTCACTCATTTTGGCCTTGACCAACTCAATCCATTTATCCATGTGCGGCACCATACGTGGACGCCTGCGGCCGGCAAAACACATATTGTAGTATTTAAATTCTGGTCACAAATACTGATAGTACTATGCTTGAGTCACGGATTTGAATCGACCAAGGAGTGACCTTTCACCATGAATATCACCAGCAAAGACTTGCCCGACCTGCAAATGGACACCACCTTCACGTCCCCGCAAGGGTGCACCGCTGCGCAACGGGCGTTGGACTATTACTTGAAACCAGCTGTGTCAGAACCGGAAGTGGATGAGCGCTTTTTCGGCGTAAACAGCAATCTGAGCGGCGAAGAATCCCTGGTCCACGCCTCCGATCTGCTGCGATGTGCAGCAGCGACGGCGTTCAAGGCGGCGGACGGCCTGCAGGGCGTCAATCGGGATCTGGCGTTTTCGGTCGTGCACATGGTGGACATGGCGCGGGCGATGGTTGATCACTCGCTCGATGGCGCAGTTCGCTGAAGACGGGAGTTCGGACGGACGGGAAAGAATTTTCCAATCGCGCAGATAAAAACATTTGACTTGCAAATGATAATGATTATTATTGCAAGCAACTGGTCGCGAGATCAGTCGATGGACCAGAGACCTTAGGTCGGTCTTCTGGACTATCTCCTCATCAGGCTAATCACGGTTTTTGACCCGGCTTTTTGCCGGGTCTTTTTTTTGCCAGTTTTCTGGCTTGTGGCTTCAGGCTAATGAAGTCTTTGGATGCCGCAAATTCGATGGCGCGGATAATATCAAAAGAATATTGCTTGGCAAGCGGACCCCGGCCACATTAGGGCAAAGTAACGCCAATTAGCACTTGAGAATCAATCGCACAGCCACTAAGCTGCATCCGCGTCACGGAAGACGCCCCCCGCCGCAACCCGCAATTTCCCTCGGTTTCACCCCTGTCTTGCGTGTAAAGTAGCCGCCATAAAAATCATATTCAGGAACCGATTATGACCGTGGCCAAATCTTCGTTCGACATCAGCGCCAACTTCGACAGCGGCAACATCCAAGTCATCGACATCAGCAATCCGCTCAACCCGGTTCTGGCAATTCGGCCAGATACCCGCAGCGCTCATTTCCAGTGGTTCCACTTCAAGGCCAGCGGCCTGCATGTTCATCAGGAACACTGGTTCCGCCTGGTCAACGCCAGCCAGTCTTCCTACAACAAAGCCTGGACCGGCTATCAGGCGGTCGCTTCCTACGACCACGTCAACTGGTTCCGTATCCCGACTCAATTCGAAGGCGACAGCCTGCGCTTCTGCCTCGAAGCCGAGCAGACCCACGCCTGGTTCGCCTATTTCGAACCTTACAGCCGTGGCCGTCATGACTGGCTGATCGAGCAAGCACTGACCAAGGCCGGCACCGAACTGCTGGCCACCGGCAAAAGCGTCGAAGGCCGCGACATCCAGTTGCTGCGCAAAGGCACTGGCGCCGAAGGTCGCCGCAAGATCTGGATCATCGCCCAGCAGCATCCCGGCGAGCACATGGCCGAGTGGTTCATGGAAGGCGTGATCGAACGCCTGGAGCATCATGACGATCCGGTACTGAACAAACTGCTGGCCAGCGCCGATTTGTACCTGGTGCCGAACATGAACCCGGACGGCGCCTTCCACGGTCACCTGCGCACCAATGCCATGGGCCAGGACCTGAACCGCGCCTGGCAGAACGCCAGTCAGGAAGTCAGCCCCGAAGTACTTTTCGTACAACAGCAGATGGAAAAGTACGGCGTCGATCTGTTCCTCGACGTACACGGCGACGAAGAAATCCCCCACGTGTTCACTGCCGGTTGCGAAGGCAACCCGGGTTACACCCCGCGCCTGGAGAAGCTCGAAGAGCACTTCCGCAGCCACCTGAAGCACACCACCAAAGATTTCCAGACCAAGTACGGCTACACCCGCGACGAGCCGGGCCAGGCCAACATGACTCTGGCCTGCAACAGCGTCGGCCAGAAGTTCGACTGCCTGTCGCTGACCCTGGAAATGCCATTCAAGGATCACGATGACGCGCCGAACCCGCTCACCGGCTGGTCGGGCAAACGCTCGAAGCAACTGGGCAAAGACGTGCTGACCACCATCGCAGACATGGTCGACACCCTGCGCTAATCCCCTCGGATTTTCGCTTCACGAAAGATCGCAGCCTGTCTGCGATCTTTTTTTTGCGCCGACTTTTACCCAATCAGGTTGCAAATCAAAACCGGATTACTTACCGTCAATCAAGTTTCAATTTGAAACCTGAAAGGATCCGGGACATGAACACTGCAACACTCGATAAAGGTGTCGTACTGCTTTTCGCCATCGCTTGCGGCCTTGCGGTGGGCAACGTGTATTACGCCCAGCCGCTGCTGGATGCGATGGCCGACGCCTTCGGCCTGTCGCCGGGCAGCATCGGTATCGTCATGACGCTGACCCAGGTCGGTTACGGCCTCGGGCTGTTATTGCTCGTGCCCCTCGGCGACATGCTCAACCGCCGCCGGTTGATCGTCACGCAAACGCTGTTGTCCGCCGCTGCCTTGCTGATGATCGCTCTGGCCTCGAACAGCGCCTGGCTACTGATCGGCGTCACCCTGACCGGCCTGCTGGCCGTGGTCACCCAGGTGCTGGTCGCCTACGCCGCTACCCTGGCCGTCCCGGCACAACGCGGAAAGGTTGTGGGCGTGATCACCAGCGGTATCGTCGTCGGCATTTTGCTCGCGCGAACGGTGGCTGGGGGGATGGCTGATCTGGCCGGCTGGCGCTCGATCTATCTGCTGTCGGCGGGGTTGACGCTGGTGATGGCCGCGCTGCTGTTTCGGGTGTTACCCAAAGATGAAGACGCACGATCGACCACGCGTTACGTGGCACTGATCGCCTCAGTGTTCAGCCTGTTTCGTGAGGAACCGGTGCTGCGCCAACGAGCAATCCTCGCCCTGCTCACCTTCGCCAGCGCCATGGTTTTGTGGACGCCGATGGTGTTGCCGCTGGCCGCCCCGCCGCTGTCACTTTCCCACAGTGAAATCGGATTGTTCGGACTCGCCGGCGCGGCAGGCGCACTGGCCGCGGCCAGAGCCGGACATCTGGCGGATCGAGGATTGGGGCAATGGGTCAGCGGCCTGTCGCTGCTGCTGATGCTGGGCTCATGGCTGCCAATCGCACTCACCCAGTCTTCGTTATGGGCACTGCTGCTTGGCGTCATCACCCTGGATCTGGGCTTGCAGGCCGTACACGTCACCAGCCAGAGCATGATCTACAGCGTCCGCCCGGAGGCGCAGAGCCGACTGACCGCCGGCTACATGCTGTTTTACTCAATTGGCAGCGCCTTGGGCTCAATCGCCTCGACGGCCATGTACGCCTGGGCAGGATGGCCGGGCGTGTGCTGGCTGGGTGCCGCAATCAACACGGTCGCGCTGCTTTATTGGTGGAGCACCGTGGCCAAACAGAAACGTGGCGAGGCTGCTTGCGCCCTCGCCACGTCGGACTGACACACGATCAACCGCGATTGCGTCCCCGCAGCATGCTGTCGAGCACCTCGTCGCGGCGCACCCAGCCATGGAACAGCGCCGCCGCCAAATGCAGCAGCACGGTCAGGAACAACAGATACGCCAGATACCCGTGAGCCTTGCGCAGCAACGCGAACACCTGCGCATCCGCCGGCACGATCGGCGGCAATTGCAGCGACGTGCCGAGCATCACCGGATCCCCAGCCGCGCTGATCATCGCCCAGCCCAGCAGCGGCAACACCAACATCAGCGCATACAACAACAGATGAGAGGCCTTGGCCGCCATCACCTGCCAGCCCGGCAGATCCGCCGGCAGCGGCGGCTGACGGGTGCCGAGCCGCACCAGAATGCGCACGATCACCAAAGCGAGTATCGCGATGCCCAATGGTTTGTGCAGATTGATCAACCATTCATGCCGCGCCGACACCGAGGTCACCATGCCGGCGCCGATGAACAACATCGCGATGATCATCAACGCCATCAGCCAGTGCAGCAACCGCGCCAGCGGATTGAAATGAGTCGGTTGCGTGCTCATGGGCGAGCCTCCTTTTTGCCGGTTGGCAGTTGGCTGACTTCGCTGGTGCGACGCAGGTAGGAATCGGCGTAACCGGCCGAGCGCGCGGCCAGCAACGGATCGTCGGAACCCTGAATGCCGGCCGGCAGCACCAGCGGATCGTAGTTGATGTCACGGCATTCGCCGCTGAGTTGCGGCTGGGTCTTTTCCAGCACCAGAGTGCCGGCGTTCAACACCTTGCGACCGGGAGGCCAGGTCTTGCTCGCATCGTTCACCGGATCGTCGGCATTGGCCAAGGTGATGTTCAACTGATAACGCAGCGGCCCTTCGGCCAGGCGCTGCACCAAGTCTTTCTCAAGGAAATCGCTACCTTCAGGCGCAGTCGCACCGGCAGCGTCCTGGGCCAGAGGCGTCATGCTCCAGCGCACCGCTTGCTTCTTGCCGCTGGCATCCACCAGATAGAACGCGTTGACGCTGTTGTAGGTTTCCGTCGCGTAACTGGCCGACGGTTTGGCGGTTTTTATCCAGGTCAGAAACGGCACGGCTTCCGGGTGTGAGGCAAAAAATGCCGGCACTTTGGTCGGATCCGGTTTACCGGTGGCGGGATCCGGCGATTGCGCCTGCTGCAACTGATAGAACGCCTCGGGCGTGCCGACCGGGAACACCGGCATGCTGTTCATCCCGGTGCGCCACTGCTGGCCGTTTGCCTGAGTGAAACGCAGCGCCAGACTGCGGATCGGTACGGCGCT
Source organism: Pseudomonas sp. CH235 (assembly GCF_004368175.1). Taxonomy (NCBI): domain Bacteria; kingdom Pseudomonadati; phylum Pseudomonadota; class Gammaproteobacteria; order Pseudomonadales; family Pseudomonadaceae; genus Pseudomonas; species Pseudomonas sp. CH235. The sequence continues at coordinate 105,514 of NZ_RRZJ01000014.1, read as the reverse complement.
GTCCGGCGCATACGGACTGCCGGCCGGCAACGCAAAGCGCCCGACCACCGGCGTGCGCGGCTCATTGAACACTTGCGCGACAGAATACGCGCGAGCCTCGCCGCTGCTCTCGAAATGTCCGATCACGCAAACACCTTTGGCGTGATTGCGGCGAAAGCCGGGATGCACACCGTTGTTCTTTTCCAGCACATCGACCAACGCTTTTGGCGTCAGGCGTTGTGGGTCAAATGAACCATGGACGTAGGCAAACGCCCCGGCCAGGGCTGCGACCACTACGGCGATTCCGCCAAGACGCAACACCAGGTTCGCGGCACTCAGTGGCGGGCGTTGAGGCCCGCCGGGCGGTGAGCTGCGATCAACCATGAAAGACTCCAGGGCCATCGGCCATAGGGAAAGGTGCTATGAGACGCACGCCTCGTAGGATTATTCCCTCTGAACTGTAGTTTCTTTCATGGAGTGGCGTCGGAGTCCAATCGCGGCCGGCTAAATCTGATCGAAACGCGGCGCGCGTTTTTCCAGAAACGCCTGCATGCCCTCCTTCTGTCCAGGTGTCGCGAACAGGCCGTGAAACGAGCGTCGTTCAAACAGTATGCCCTCGCGCAATCCCGACTCGGACGCCCGGTCCACCGCTTCCCGGGCAGCCCGTGTCGCCGTGCGGGGAAATCCGCCGATGCGCTGTGCAATGTCCATGGCCTGCTCCAACAGGTGATCGGCGTCTGTCACCCGCGACACCAACCCTGCCTGCTCGGCCTCACGGGCGGACAGTGTGCGACCGGTCAGTATCATGTCCATGGCTTTGGCGCGGCCAATCAACCGGGTCAGGCGTTGCGTACCGCCCATGCCCGGCATCACGCCCAGAGTGATTTCCGGCAATGCGAATTTCGCGGACTCGGCCGCCACGATCACATCGCACATCATTGCCAATTCACAGCCTCCTCCGAATGCGAAGCCCGCCACCGCCGCGACTTTTGGCGTGCGCAGAGCGGCAAACGCATCCCAGCCGGCGAAATGGTCTTCCTCGATCATTTCCAGGCAGGACTTTTCGTACATCTCCTTGATGTCGGCTCCGGCAGCGAAATAATCCCGGGTACCGGTGATGAGGAAACATCCGACACCCGGATCACTGTCCAGCGGTTGCAAGGCCTCCAGCAATTCGCGCATCAGTGATGTATCCAGCGCATTTCGTGCGTGCGGGCGGTTGAGGCGGATCAGTACCACGGGGCCGTGTCGTTCAATCAATAGGTTCATCGCAATCTCTTTGAATAGCGGAGTGAGTGGAAAAACACCGACGCGCCGTCAGGAATCCCAGATCGCGCCGTAGGCCGGAATACCCCGGGACTCCATTTCCTCGACTACTCGCTCGGTCAGCTTCTGATTGGAAATACAGATCACCGCTTCCGCGCCGTGGGTTCGAACGGCGGCATACGCCAGCGCCACCAGATCCGGCTTGCCCAACCGGTCGGTGTCCCAGATATGGGCATCGGGTTGTGCCTGCAGGATTTCCTCCACCAGCGCATCACCATAGGTCTCGCGCGGGCTGCGGGTGGACCAGATCAGGTGGATCGGCACCTGCCGCGCCAGCAGATGCGGCAGCACCGGCCCAATGCCACTGCCGGTGGCGACGTACACCACTGACTTGAACAGGGTTTCGATATGGGCGACGCCTGCCGTGGTGATGCCCTTGACCCAGACATGGCTCGGCGGCTGCTCGATCAGTTCACCGGTCCAGTCGCCGGCACGGGAAATGATCAGGCGAAAACCCTGTTCGTCCGGTGCAGGAATGTTGGCAAACGAGTGCCATTCCCACAGCGGATGGCGACTGATTGCGGTAGAGGATCCGGCGAACGGTGTGTGGTGATTGAACCGGGCAATCACCGCATGCGACGACGGTTTGACCAGCGTCACTGGCACCTTGCGCAGGCGCAGCCAGGGCAAGGCAATGCTGAGTGTCAGGAGCGGCAGCATCCAGAATGAAACGGACGTCAACAGTACTTGCGCCAAGTCGGCGCCAGGATGACGATCCCGGGCAAACACCAGCGTCATGCCCCAGAACAGCAGCAGCGCCGCCCAACCGGCGAACCGATGGGTGCGTTCGAAAGCGTTGTGAAACCGTGAGCGAATCCCCGGCAACGCCATGATCGCCATCAGCAGCAACAACCCCAGAAGCGCGGCACTGATCGCCAGCAGCGTCAGCGAAACCCCACCTGCCCCGTCGGTCCTTTGCCAGATCATCGAGCCGAGCAGCACAACGAACCAGACAATCGCGGCCATCGCCCCGCCACTGTGCAAACCGCCGAAATGATAAACCTTGGCCAGCGAGCGACGAATCGCCAGCGGCCAACACGTGGGAGCCCGGGTCGCCAGCCAGAACAGCAGATTGATCAAGTATTGCTGACGAATCAGGATCGCCATCGACAGGTTCGCCAACACCAGCTGCGACAATGCCTCCAACGCAACCTCCGAGGCCGACCACCACTGTCCGACGGTGATCCCGTACACCAGCGCCCCGAGGTTCGCCAGCAACACCAGCGCAACCAGGCGGTTGTAATGTGAAAACAGCGGCAGCGTTCCCAGGCGCCGCCAGAGCGGACGTCGCGGTGGCAGGGCAAAAGCGTCGTCGACCTGACTCATTGCACCGCCTCCTGCAGTGTGGCAGCGAGCTGCGCCTGATGCGCCTGTGCCCGCTCAAGCAACAAGCGTTTGTCGACCTTGCCCCTTGAAGTCAGCGGGATGTCATCCACCGGCAGAATCATCGAAGGCACGCAGTAATAGGCCAGACGCTCCTCGCAACGGCGTCGCGCCACATCGGTGTCCGTGGATGCAGGAAAGACGAAAGCCACCAGATGACGGTTATCGAACTTCAAGGTCACCGCGCGCTCGCAGCCCGGTGCAGACTCCAGCGCAGCCGACACCGAGTCCAGCTCAACGCGAAAGCCCCGGACTTTCACCTGATCGTCCACCCGGCCCAGGTGCTCCAGTTCGCCGTCAGCAGTCCAGCGCCCCAGATCACGGGTGCGAAACATCATGCGGCCCTGTCCCAGAAACGGATCGAGGCGGTAACGCTCGGCAGTCAGGGCAGGATTGCCCAGATACCCGGCCGTCACACAGTCGCCACCGGCCCACATTTCGCCCTGCTCACCCGGCGCGCACAGTTGGCCCGTTTCATCCAGTACATACACGGTGTTGTTCGGCGTTGGCTTGCCGATCGTCAACGGGCCCGTGCCTCGGTAATGCTGCATGGTGTTGACGATGGTGGTTTCTGTGGGGCCGCAAGCATTGTAGAAATCGCAAAAGGACGCCCAGCGATCAGCCAGGGGCTGCGGGCACGGTTCGCCGGCCAGGGCCACCACCTTCACCTGACTGCAGCGCTCCGGATCCAGCGTGGCGAGAATCGATGGGGTCGCGATGAGCACGTCACACTGCTCGGCGGTTTCGGCAATGTCCTTGCCCCGGATCAGCAGCGTCGCGCCATGGGCCAGGCACCCGAGGATTTCCCAGGCGGCCATGTCAAAGGCGATATTGAGAATCTGCCCGACGTTCATGCCCGGCCCCATGCCGAGATTGCCGGGGCCGGTCAGCAGAATGTTGCAGACATTGCGTTGAGTCACCCTGACACCGTTGGGCTGACCGGTCGTGCCGGACGTAAACAGCACAAAACACAGGGCATCCGGTGACGAAATGTCCGCCCCCACATTCACGTCATCGGCGGCCAAGCCCGGCGTGTCGATGAACGTATCCAGATGAATGCAATGCTGCCCGGTCGTCAGCGGAATCCCGTGGGCCAGTGTTGAAAGCGTCAACACCACCTGCGTCGAAGCAACCGACATGATGTGGCTCAACTGCGTGGCCGGAGTAATGCCGACATGCTGGGGAATATAGGCGGCCCCCACCTTCAAGGTCGCGAGCATGCCCACCAGCATCGGGATCGAACGTTCGACAAACAGCGCCACGTGATCGCCCGGGGCTACGCCATGACTCGACAACAAACTGGCCAACCGGTTGGCCTGGCGGTTCAACTCGCCATAGGTAAGGATCTGCCCCTGAAAACGCGCGGCCACATGCTGCGGATGAGTCGCCGCCCGCGCTTCGATCGCACGGTGGATCAACGAGAACTCGGGCTCGGCCACCGGGCCGCAGCCGAATGTCCGCCAGGCGTCATAACCTTCGCTCGGTGTGGCTGGGGTATTCATTACGATTGCATGCATCTCAAACATCCCTTTTGCTCAAATCATCGTTTCAGCCGCTTCGGCCACCGATTGCCTGCTGGCGACATCGGTGGCTGCTTGCGCTTGTCGGACGGGTTGAGCCGGGAGATTTGAATCCATTACACGCACTACAGAACGCGGCGAACTTTCCTACGTCGCCAGTAATGAAATCTTTCAACTCCTGGAATGGAATAAGCTGTGTCGAGAGGCGTCTTTCCTACCACTACCGCGCTTCTGGCCCAGAGCATGTCCCTGTCATGAATACACTCGACGAGCAATTACGCGATCTGATTCCCAGATTGCGCCGCTTCGCGCTTTCGCTGACACGCAACAGCAGCAGCGCCGACGACCTGGTACAGGCCAGCCTCGAGCGGGCACTGTCGGCTTGGGGCGAGAAGCGCGCCGACGGCGATCTGCGCGCCTGGCTGTTTTCGATCCTGTACCGGCAGTTTCTCGATGCGCATCGGCGCTCGCGGCGTTATGCGCGGATGCTCGAATTCTTCACCGGCCGCGATGACGCCGAGCCCTCGGTGGAACGCACCGTGATTGCCCAATCGACCTTGCAGGCTTTCGACCGACTGCCCACCGAACAGCGCGCGCTGCTGCTGATGGTATCGGTGGAAGGCCTGACTTATAAGGAGGTCGCCGAGATTCTCGACGTCCCCACCGGCACCGTGATGTCGCGCCTGTCCCGTGCTCGCCAGGCCCTGCGCCAGCTCAGCGACGGGGAAATCAGCAGCCCTTCCTTGCGGATACTCAAATGATCAGTCTGCCCCCCAACGAACGTGACCTGCACGCCTACGTCGACCACCAGCTCAGCGAGGCCGACCGGCATGTGCTGGAAACCTGGCTCACCAGCCATCCGGACGAAGCGGCGCAGGTTCGCGCCTGGCAACAGGACGCCCAGCACCTGCGCGCCGCCCTCGGCGGTGCCTTGCAACAACCGGCCAATCCGGACCTTGATCCGTCGCTGATTCGCCAGCGACTCAAACGCCAGTCGCGCCGCCAATGGGCCAGCGCGGCAATGCTTTTGATTGCCGTCAGCCTCGGCGGTGTCGGTGGCTGGAAAGCCCGGGACATGACCGTGTTTCATCCCCCGGCACCGATGACGGACGCCTTGCAGGCGTACCGCTTGATCGCCCAGCAAGGACTTCTGCCGGCGGACTACAAGGTCGATGGTGACGGCGACATCCAGCGTTGGCTCGACCGTTATTTCACTCAGGCCAATCGCCTGCCGGACCTGACGTCGGCCGGTTTTGCACCGGTCAGCGGCCGTCTGCTGAGCACCGATGAAGGCCCGGCGGCGATGGTGATGTATGAAGACCAGAGCGGGCACAAGGTGAGTTTCTACGTGCGCCCACCGGGACCTAAAAATACCTTTCTGCCCCGGGGCAGCCGCCAGGACGGGGATCTGCAGGCCGAGTACTGGTCCGGCAAGGGCTACAACTACGCAATGGTCAGCCCGACCGATACCCCGGCGGCGAAAATGCTCAAGCAATCCGTGAGTTTCTAGCCGGTTCAGAACCCCACATCCAGCACCACATTGTCCAGATAGGTTCCAGCGGGCGGTGTGGTCTGGTCGGTGTAGATTTTCGCGTTGTAATTGAAGATCTGGCTGCCGGTGCCCAGCCCGTTGCCGGGGTTGACCTCGGCATCGCTGCTGGCCCGACGGGCCGCGCCGACACTGCCCCAACGGGTGGTCCCGGCGCTCTTGAAAATGTCGTAGGCCAGATAGTTGCTGCCGGAAATCATCCGCCGCCGTCCGCCGACACTCAGCGCATTCTGCCCGTCGTTCAGCCCCACGGTGTAGGCACTGCCCTTGGTGCAGGCGAGGTTGATGGTCTGCCCGGTCACCGGGGTGAACGCACTGACCACCGGCGCGCTGCCGAAAGCGATGTTCGGGGCAGTGATGGTGCAGTCGTTGGACACCGTCAGGTTGACCGTCAGCGTCGTCGTGCCGCTGTTGATGTCACGACCCAGGCACAGCCCGCCCACACCGATGCCCGAACAATAATTCCAGCTCCAGAAAATGCTCAGGGTTTCGGTGTATACCCCCGCCGCCACGTTGCTGCCGATGGTGGTCCCGAAATAGAGCGGAACGGTTTTCGGCACCGTACCGCCCAGCAAACCCAAGGCATCGATAATGCCGTTGCGGGCGAAGTCATAGGCGGTGCCACGCGTCAGCGGGTAACTGGTGCTGTTGTTGGCGTAGATCGTGTAACCGATCACGTCGCCGGTGGGCCCGAGCAAACCGCTCTGGGTCGAGGTAACGGTGGCCCAGAAATGATCATTGTTGGTCAACAGAGACAGCAGCGAACCGGTGCAACTCAAGCCTCCGTTCAAGGTGGAACTGGGTTGCGAGGTGGTGCGCACGGCAATCGAACTGATGTTCCCGAACCCGGCCGGTGTGGTGGTGACCACCGAACACAGCGCCTGCGCCAGTCCCGGCAACAGCAACAGCAGCCACAAAACAAACCGCGCCCGGATCATTGGCACACCAGCGGGCCGATCAGCGGCACTTCATCCTGCTGCAGGTCGACGCTGAATTGCGCCTGGCAGGTCTTGCCGTCCGCGAGAGTCACCCGCAGCGAATTCTGCGCCTGAAGATTTTCCAGATAGACCAGTCCATCCCAGCCGACCACCGTCCGCGTACCGCTCTGCTCGTGCAGCACTCCACTGCCCAGCGGCAATTCCTTTTGTTGCGCGTCCACCAGCACGATACTCGCGGCGATCACCCGGCTCAGCGGAAACTCCAGCAGATAGCCACTGCCCCGGCGCACCGCTACACGCTGTTCGACATTCGGGCTGCGTACGTTGGCCGGAAGGTTCAGCGGATCGATTTCGTACTTGCCGCGGTAATAGGCGCTGCTCCACGGCACCAGCAAGTGGCCGTTACGGTCGGTCTGGCCGACCTGCTGGTTCTCGTAACGCACCGGAATGTCCGCGTAGCCGTCGGTGCTGACCACCACGAACGCATCGTCGATGCGATTGGCAGCGAACACTTGATCGTCCATCCACACCAGCGAACCGCTGGCATCGGCCCAACGGGTTTCGGCGTCGGACGTGCCGTAGACGCCCGCCTGCAATTGCACCGATTGCAGGCGCCAGGTCAGGTCCGCCTGACGGTAATCGGCGCCGTCGCCCTTGGCATAGCCGAGATTGAAGCCCACCCCGCCCTCGGACGGTACGGCGCGGCTGTAGTTGACCCGTTGCTGCGTCTGTCCGGTCTTGCTGCGTTCGCTGCTGATGGCCAGGCTGCCGCGCAGGTCGAACGGAATCACCAGTTGCGCCTGCACCGCCCAGTTGCTGTCGCCGATTTCGCGGTTGGCCGACAGGTAGAAACTGCTGTTGCGCCACAGCGGTTTGCTCCAGCTCAGGTTGAGCAACCGTGTGCGCGTTTCGTCTGCCGCACGAATGTCAAAATACCCCACGCCGAGACTGCCCCAGCGTTCGAGATTGAGGCTCAGGGTCGCCTGCTCACTGCGCTTGCTGAGTGTGGTGTAAGGGCTGTCGACCACGGTCAGGTCGGCGTAACGGTCGCGGCGTTGCAAACGCTGATAGGAAAAGCTGTAGCGTTGGCCGCTGTATTGATAACCGAGGCTCAGTTGCTGACCGCCATCGCCGTCGAAACGACTCTGGCTGATCGCGCTGTTGAGCACCCCGAAATTGCCCAGCCGCAAGTTACCGCCCAGCCCGCCGAGCGTCAGGGTATCCGCCGCCTCGGCGTGACTCTCCAGAGTAAAGGTGTCGCTGACGCCATAACGCAAACTGCCCGAGGTGACGCCCGGCCCATAGCTGAAATCCTTCAGGCCGTAATCCCGGCGTAGCGTACCGGCGGCCACCGAAAAATCGCTCAGGCCCTTTTGCAGCAGGCTGCTGGTGACATAGAACGGCACCGTGGTCGACACCTGCCGGCCCAGCGCATCGGTGGTCACCACCACCGCCTCACCCGCGCCGTTGATAAACGGAATGTTGGTCAGGGTGTACGGCCCCGGTTGCAGGTCGGTGCTGCTGGATTTGTAGCCGTTGATGAACAGATCCACCGAGGACGGCACCGCCGCTTCCCCGGCAAATTGCGGTAGCGGATAGGTCACCAGATCCGGACGCACTGCAAAATCCCTTGAGAACTGCACACCGCCCAGCCGCACCGAACTGCTCCAGGGCAAGGCGCCGCTGACCACGTCCCCGGCCTCGTAGGTCAGCATCCGTTCGTCATCGGAGTAACGCCAGGTGGTGTCGTAACGCAGATAGCCGTTGTCCAGCGTGCTGACCGCATCCCCCGACAACGTACGGCGATATTGCCCGGTGTTCGACAACGTTCCCCAACTGTCGAACACCCGCACTTCGTTCCACGCCGCCAGATAGGTGCCGGCGTCGTCGGTGTCATTGAGGTACAGGTCATAGTTGAACAACGCGCCGAAACTGCTCAGCGCCGGGGTGCGCGGATAGATTTCACGGTTGCCGATGAACTGCTCCGGCAGCCAGTCCGGTGGCACGTCGAGCAGCAGTCGCTGGCTGACGCTGTCGTAATCGCTGTGCAGGCCCGGCAGGCCGTCGAGATCGACTTCGGTACCCGCCTCTTCCGGCAGCTTCATGCCGGTGTCGCGCAATACGCTGGCCGGCAGGAACAGGCGCCCGCCGCGCTGCTCCACCGCCACCACCCGGCCGGTATTCATCTGGTTGACCACCAGTTCCAGAAACAACTGTGCATCGCTGACGGCCTCCATGCCGCTGGGAGGCGGCGGCAATTCGCCGGCCCCGGATGGATGAATGAACATCAGGCACCACGCGCCGGTCATGAGCCACAACGGACGCTGAATACGTCGAGCCCATCCTGGACTCATTAGCGTGTTACGTCCGTCAATGGACTGATTCCTCCTGAAACCGCTGGCGCCGAAGCCTGATCACTTCGACATGACTCGCTACGGCTATCGCGCCGGCGGAATGCTCTGCACCTTCGCCGCGCCATTGATCCGCCCGGCCAGCTCTCCCGTCACCGGTCCCGGTGCCGGCCAGCGCATTACCGCGCCGGGCAATACGTAGCCGAGCAATCCCTCGGCCAGCGGCTTGCTTTGGCTGCCCTGCTTTATGGCCACATCGGTCAGTCGCGCATGAACCGCGCCCTGATTGCGCACTTCCACATAAGGACGCCCCTCCACCGCCACCGTGCGCCAGCTCAGTTGCGGCAGGCCGATGCCCTTGGGGTCACGTTGACGGGCGCTGTCTTCCTTGCTCCACAAACCCGCGCCATAGGCGAACAGCGGCACCGAGTAGCGCATCTGGAAGCGAATCGCCGCAGCGGTCTTGCCGTCTTCGGCAACGGGGGGCTGAGCCGAGGGGATTTCATCGATGATGATCCGGTACGCCAGTTCCTGGCCTGGCGGCACGTCCTTGGTGCGGGTCAGGCGCACCAGTTGCTTCTGGCCCGGCTCGATCTTCGCCACCGGCGGGCTGCCGATCACCTCGCGCTGATTGCGGTATTGCTCTTCGAAACCGCTCTGGCTCCAGCCGAACACGCGGATCTGCAGGTTGGCGGTTTCCGTGCCGCGATTTTCCAGCCACAGCGCACTGGCCTGCTGATCGGCCTCCAGCACCGGATCGATCGGCCAGATCAGCACCGAACTGGCGGCCTGGGCCTTGAGCGTCCCGAACATGACCAGCGCCAGCACGGCGCAACAAACGGACGAATAGCGTGACGTGAAAAACCCCATAAACCTGCTCCTTGTCATTTCACATCACCACGACAGCTGCACCTGCAACACATCGCTGTATGTCCCCCCGGGCTGATTGCCCGGCAATTGCACCTGACCGTAGATCGGCAGACTGATGTTGTTCGCATCGCTGTAGGCCACTGCCACACTCTGGCCGATGCCCAGGCTCTGGCTGTACGCCGCATCGCGAAACAGCGCATACGCCACCTTCGCGCTGCCTCCACTGATCTGCATGCGTCGCCCGCCGCTGTTGTACTGGCCGCCATCGACCGTCATGTTCAGCGCCACCCCCGGCGTGCATTGCAGCGTGACGCCACCGGTCAACGCGACCTGCACCGTGCCGGTGGCCAGCGCCGAACGCGAACCGAAATTCAGCCCGCCATAGTTCGATACGCCCCCCACCACCAGACAACCCGGTGTCACCGTGGCACTGACCTGAAAACTCTGGCTGGTCACCGCCGCCAACGGCAGCGGCAAGCTGCCCGCACATAGCAGAAGCAGCGCCGCACAGCGATGTCGGCCCATGACACTAGAACGTCAGTTCAACGGAAATCGTGTCGGTGTAGGTGCCCGCCGGCAGCCCGGCCTTGCCCACCGCCTGACCGTAGATGTTCACGGTCTGCGCCACACCGGTACTGGCGGCGAGGTTGATCACCCCGTCGATGGCCAGCAATTGCGAGTGCCCGGCGTCGGTGTACAGATCGTACGGCACATAGTTGGCAACCCCGTCGTACAACGCGCGGGTACCACCCGGCGAGAGCCCGTCATGGGCGCCGGCGCGGACCTTGACCGTCGGCGTGGTGCCGGCCGAGCACAGGATCGACAACGCCCCGCCCCCGCCGCCCAGCACCTGCCCGGTGGCCGTGGTGAACAGGCTGTTGGCGGTGCCGAAGTTCAACGCACCGAAGTTCAGCCCGGTAGAACCGCCGGAACCGTTGACCTGGCAACTGCTGATCAGGATCAGGCTGGAGGTGATCTGGCCGGTGACCGTGGTGGCGGCATTGACGCTGGAAGCGAGCGTCAGGCCGAGCAACGACAAACCTATCCTTGATGCAATCGTACGCATGGTGTCCGTCCTCTACGGGGTTACCAGTCGAGCGTCACCGTCAGGGTGTCGGTATAGACACCGGCCGGTACCGCACGGGTGTTCGCCACCACCGAGCCAAATACCGGGATGGGTATCTGTGCGCCGCTGGTGACAGCGAAATTGTGTTGTTGACCGATGCTGTAGCTCTGGCTGCCCGAGGCATCGAGGAATAGCTGATAGGGGAGCGTCTGGCGCCCGTTGCTCAGGCGGCGTGTGGTGCCGTCGCCATGGCTACCGCCGTCGATGGTCACGGTGAACCCGGTGACCGAAGGATTGCAGGCGACATTCAGCTGGCCGCTGCCCGCTTCGCTGAGACTGGCCTTGATCGGTGCGTTCCAGGTCGGGCCCTGCTGGCCGAAATCGAGAGAGCCCAGCCCATCCACCGGGCTGGCGGGGCTGGTTGCGTTGGTCACTTCGCAGCCGGCAATCAGCGTCAGCCGCGCAAGGATCTGCCCACTGACTGCCGCTGCCGCGGTCTCGGTGAACAACAGCAATGTGGCTGCGGCGATTACCCGCCCGTGTCTGCCCATCATTGAGCCCCTACTCCTTCAGGATCACTCGACCACTGCGCTCGTCATTGAACGCCCTTCCCTGCGCCACCCGGCTCAACCGGATGGCTGAAAAAACTCCCCGATCACCAGGTGACCGTCACCTTCACCAGATCCGAATACCGGCTGACCCGTGGCACCTCCGCCATCCGCTCGATCCGCCCGTATAACGGCAAGTCCACCGTGCCGCTATCCGGCACCCGGCCGCTGACCGGCACGTCTACCACCAGCGGCACCCGCCGTGCGGCGTCCTGATACAGGCGATAAGGAATCGGCTTGCTGCCGGCCTCCCCCGCCATATAACGCACCTCGCCAACGCCACCGTGCAGGCCGCCATCGACGCGCAACTGGTACGGGGTGTCCGGATTGCATTCCAGACGCGGCAGGCGCGAATTGGTCAGCGCCGCACCGAGTGGCCCGTCCCGGTCGCCGAGCCGCGCCGTGGTGCCGAAATCGAGCACGCCCAGTTGCTCGATACCGGCCTCGCGTTGCTGGCCGATCAACTGGCAACCGCGCTGCACATCGACCCGCACCTCGACCTGAAGGTCGGCGGCGTGGACCGGTATCGCGAGCCCGCCCAGCAATGCCCAGACCATCCCTGCATTCACCGCCCGTTCCTTGATGGCGACAGCGTCTCTGTCGTTACAGTGTTTCAGGTTAGCAACGCACGCCGATTGCGCCAGTCGATTGGATCCAGTTACCCGCCGGGATTTGTTTCGAAAGGTTGGCAACACGTCGATTTAAAGTGTTGAAAAATCCTGTACACGCCGCAGATTGCTCTGCGGAAAAACGACAAGGCGCAGTGGAAGCAAAACTATCCGTCTGGTTAAACTACCCCGCCGCGCTCGCGGGGAGCCGGCCCGATGATGACGGAGTGAATGCAGTGCCCGCCCGACCGCCCGAACGTTCGCGTCTGACCCAGCGCTGGTCAGCCTTGCGCCATTTCTTCGGCAAACGCTCCGTCACAAACGCGGGCCAGTGCGCCGCCAGCGCGCAATCGGTGCGTGACTATTTCCGGCAAAAGGCCCACGGCCAGGGCTACACCCTCAGCCACAGCCAGCAGCGGGTCATCGACTGCATGGCTCATCAGGCCGGTCTGTTGTTCGGCACCCCTGCGCAAACCCCGCCCAGCCTGTATCTGCACGGAGCGGTCGGGCGCGGCAAGAGCTGGTTGCTGGACGGATTTTTCCAGGCGTTGCCGATCGAGCAAAAACGCCGCCTGCACTTCCACGGGTTCTTTGCCCAGTTGCATCAGGGCATGTTCGAGCACCGCGACCGCGATGACGCCCTCGCCGTCACTCTCGATACGTTGCTGACGGACTGTCGGGTGCTGTGTTTCGACGAATTTCATGTACATGACATCGGCGATGCGATGCTCATCACCCGTCTGTTCAAGGCGCTGTTCAAGCGCGGAATCCTGTTGCTGGTGACCTCCAACTACCCGCCCGAAGGTTTGCTGCCCAACCCGCTGTACCACGCGCGGTTCAAACCGGTAATCGACCTGATCAATGCGCGCATGCAGGTCATTGAAGTCGGTGGCCCGCACGATTACCGCAGCCAGGCGCGTCGTCACGCGCATCAGGTGTTCACTCAGGGCCATTACGTCTGGCCGGCCAGCCCGGCGCAGCGCCAGGCCTTGAACCTGCCGCCACTCGACGCCACGCCGTTGCCTCTGGCGGTCGGCAGCCGGCATTTGCAGGCGCGGCTGTGCGAAGACCGGCGCATCGGTTTCACCTTCAACGACCTCTGCGAACAGCCCACGGCGGTGATGGATTATCTGGAACTGTGTCGACGCTTCGACCACTGGATCATCGACGAACTGCCGGAGCTGGGCGAATGTTCGATCGCCGCCCAGCAGCGCTTTATCAACCTGATCGACGTACTCTACGACCAGGACAAACACCTGACCCTGCTCGGCCAACTCCCCTTACACGAAAGCCTCGGCGGCCAGGCCATCGATCTGGCCCGCACCCGCAGCCGGCTCGGGCAATTGCGCGAAGTGCACGAACAGGGCTGATTTGCCGTTATCATGCGGCCCATTTCCGGCGCCCCGCGCCTTCTCGAAAGCGATCCTTTTCATGCACACCCTTGCACAACTGCGCGCTGGCGAACTGTCGGGCATCACCCGGCTGGATCTGGCCGAAGGCCTGACTGAATTTCCGCCGGAGATTTTCAACCTGGCCGACACGCTGGAAGTGCTCAACCTCAGCGGCAATGCCCTGAGCAGCCTGCCGGACGACTTGCATCGTCTGACGCGCCTGCGCGTGCTGTTCTGCTCCGACAATCGGTTCACCCAATTGCCGGCGTGCCTGGGCCAGTGCCAGACGCTGTCGATGATCGGTTTCAAGGCCAACCGCATCACTCAGATACCCGGCGCGGCGCTGCCGCCGCAGTTGCGCTGGCTGATCTTGACCGACAACGCCATCGAAACCCTGCCCACGGAACTGGGCGAGCGCCCGTTGCTGCAAAAACTCATGCTTGCCGGCAATCGCCTGCGCACCCTGCCGCCGTCACTGAGCCAGTGCCATCGACTGGAGCTGATCCGCATCGCCGCCAATCAGTTGACCGAGTTGCCGCAATGGCTGCTGACCCTGCCAAGCCTGACCTGGCTGGCCTACGCCGGCAATCCGCTGGAAACCGAAGCCGATGCCGCCGCCCTCGACAAAGCGCCCCTGATCGACTGGTCGGCGCTGCAGCTGGAGCAACGGCTGGGCGAAGGCGCTTCCGGGGTCATTTACCGGGCGCAGTGGCAGCCTGCGGATCAGCAGGCCACGCCAGTGGCGGTCAAGCTGTACAAGGGTGAAATGACCAGCGACGGCTCGCCGCTGCATGAAATGAACGCGTGTATCACCGCCGGGCTGCACCCGAACCTGATCCGCGTCGAAGGCCGCATCGACCAGCATCCCGATGACCAGCAAGGCCTGGTGATGCAGTTGATCGATCCGAGTTACCGCAACCTCGCCGGGTTGCCGAGCCTGGCGTCCTGTTCACGGGATGTGTATGCCGAGGATTGCCGTTTCAGTGCCGATGTTGCCCTGCGCATCGCCCGGGGCATTGCGTCGGTCGCCGGGCATCTGCATCGTCACGGCATCACCCACGGTGATCTCTACGGACACAACATTCTGTTGAACGATCAGGGCGACTGTCTGCTGGGGGATTTTGGTGCGGCGTCGTTCCATGCCACGGCGGACACGCCTGAAACCCGTGCACTGCAACGCCTCGAAGTGCGGGCGTTCGGGATTCTGCTGGGGGAACTGCTGGCGCGCACTGACTCGGGGTTGAGCGATGAACAGCGTCAGGTGCTGGAAGACCTGGAACAGCGCTGCTGTCAGCCGCAAGTGCTGGCGCGGCCGGGGTTTGGCGAGATCAGTCTGGCGTTGCAACACGCCTGAAAAAAATCGCAGCCCGAGGGCTGCGATTTTCTGGTGTGTCAGCCGGCCAGACCGACGAACATGTCCTGCACGTCGTCATGGTTGTCCAGGCCTTCGAGGAACGCCTCGACTTCAGCCATCTGCTCGTCGCTCAGGCCGCTGACCGGGTTCTTCGGCTGGTAGCCCAGTTTGGCCGACAGCACGGTGAAGCCTTGTTCCGGCAGGGCTTTCTGCACGGCATCGAGGTCGGTCGGATCGGTCAGGAACAGGGTCGCGCCCTCTTCGCCCGGCTCGAAATCCTGGGCGCCGGCTTCGATCGCGGCCATCTCAGGATCGGCGTCCGGGGTGTCCGGCGACGCTTCGATCATGCCGACATGGTTGAAGTCCCAGGCAACGGAACCGGAAGCACCCAGTTGGCCCTTGCGGAACGCCACGCGGATTTCCGCCACGGTGCGGTTGATGTTGTCGGTCACGCACTCGACGATCAGCGGCACCTGATGCGGTGCGAAACCTTCGTAGGTCACGCGATGGTATTGAACGGTTTCGCCCAGCAGGCCAGCACCCTTCTTGATGGCGCGGTCCAGGGTTTCCTTGGGCATCGAGGCTTTCTTGGCCTGTTCGACCACCAGACGCAGGTGTGCGTTGGTGGCGGTATCGGCACCGTTACGCGCAGCAATGGTGATTTCCTTCACCAGTTTGCCGAAGATCTTGCCCTTGGCGTTGGCTGCCGCTTCTTTGTGTTTAACCTTCCACTGTGCGCCCATTACTCACTCTCTTGATCTGTGGCGCCGAGACATCTATTGGCCGACGCATGGCGCCAAGTTTATACGGCCTAAAGTCGGCAATCGACCAAAAATTCCGATGCGCATCGACATCTTCTACGCGCCTTGTAGGGCGATTCTGAAAAACCGGTTTGCCACGTCCATTCAACGTCGTGTTTTCGTACCCTCTGTGGCCCGTATTGCCTGAACAGAGCCCGCCCGAATGCTCAATGACAAGGAAAGTCCGTTTTCGCTGACCCTGGCCGAAGGCGGGATAAGCCTGCCGGTCCTGCGCTTCAGCGGTCATGAAGCGCTGAATCAGCCCTTTCGGTTTGAAATCGAAGTCATGGGCCTGGCACCCGCCTGGTCACCCGGCACGCTGCTGCATCAGGCGGCGTTTCTGCATCTGGATGACGACCACGGGATTCACGGCATCATCCAAAGCGCCAGTTGCGAACACCGCGCGACGCACCGGATCGCCTACCAACTGGTGCTGATGCCGCATCTGCAAGCGCTGGAGCAACATCCCGTACGCCGGGTCTTCACGCAACTGAACGTGCCGGCCATCCTTGAGCAACTGCTCAGCGAACATCACCTGCCTGCCCACAGCTACCGGATCGAGATGACCGTCGGCCACTACCCGCCGCGGCCGTTCTGCATTCAGTACGAGGAAACCGATCTGGCCTTTGTGCAACGGCTTTGTGAGGAGGAAGGCATCCACTATCACTTCGAACATCAGCCGGACGGCCATGTGGTGGTGTTCGCCGATGACAGTCTGAGCCTGCCGCAGCAACCGACGGCGATTGCTTTCAACACGCAGATCGATGCGCCGGCAACCGGCCTCAGCAGCCTGTTCCAGCGCCATGAGGCGGTGCTGCCTCAGATTCCTGCCGGCGTGCGTGAGCGAGGGCATTCGATTACGGGCCAGGAGGCCGCCAATCACACGCTGGGCAGTCCCGTCGCCCCACCGGGATTTCTGCCGACTGCACAACGTCACGCGGCCCAGCGCAGTCGTCGACTGCTGGAACGCCAACGCTGCCGGTCGCGCTCGATTCAGGGCCGCAGCGATTGTCCGCGACTGCTCAGCGGGCGTCTGTTGCAAGTCATGGAGCACCCGGTAAACGCGTTCAACGAGCAGTGGCTGATCACCGATTTGCGTCATCAGGGCCAGCAACCTTCGATTCTCGATCCCGTGCCGACGGTTCGTCGCTATCACAACGACTTCACCGCGTTGCCCTGGTCGACCCCGTTTCGCCCGCCGCCGAAACAACCGCGCCCGGGCATTCCGGGGTATCAGCCGGCGCAAGTGCTTGGCGCGCCGGGGCAACCGGCGCAGGTGGACGATCAGGGACGGATCGCCGTGCGGTTATGGCCTGACCAACCTGATGCCAGCGCCAGCGAAGGACTGTGGTTGCCAGTGGTCATGCCCCACGTCGGCGGCGGCCTGCCTCGGGAAGATCTGCCCTGCGCCGGCAGCGAGGTCTGGGTGAGTTTTCTCGACAGCGATCCCGACCGGCCGATCCTCTGCCTCGACGTCTGCCGACCCCGACCGGCACAGCCGAAAGAAACCGAGCCCGACGACGACCTCTTGCTCGACTGGCTGCTCAACCGCTCCGCCCCGCCGCGCTGACGATTAACCTTTGTCGGCCTTGCCCGCCGCCGCTGCGAATTTCGCCAGACGCACATCGAGGTGCCGGGGCCGCCGACCGTGATCCTCGGCGCGCTCCTTGCGGCGAATGGCGTTGCGCACCATCAGCGAGCCGAGGTAGCGGATCGGTTCCGGCGGAAAATAGCCCAGCGGCCCATTGACCAGCGGCGAGCGCGTCCACGGGTTGTCGAGGCCCTGCACCAGCGAGGCGAGAATCTGCCCGCCCATGTGGCAAGGCCCGACGCCACTGCCGGAATAGCCGAAACCATAGAACACGTTGCCGCTGGCACTCATCCGGCCGAAGAACGGCAGGCCGGTGACCGAGCGATCCGAAGGGCCGTTCCAGGTTGCGTCGACTTTCACATCGGCGAACGCCGGGAAGAAGTCATCGAGACTGCGTTTGAGCAACCCGGTATAGGGCGAGGGCTGATCGAACACCGGCAGCATCCGCCCGCCATAGGCGAAGGTATTGCCACCCTTGCCGAGCATGATCCGGCCGTCCGGGGTGTTGTGGTAGTAATGCACGAAAATCCGCGAGTCGAGCACCGTCACGCCGCTGGTCAAACCGATTTCCTGCAACAGATCCGGACGTGGCTCGGTGATCAGCATGTCGCTGGAGACGATCGCCACGCTGCGTTCGAACTGCGGAAAAGCGCGGGCCATCCACGCGTTCATCGCCAGCACCACGCGGTCGGCGGTCACGCAGCCGTTCGCCGTGTGAATACGAGCCGGACGGCCCTCTTCCAGCCCGGTCATCGCCGTGCTTTCGTGAATTCGCACGCCCAACTGCAACGCCACCCGGCGCAAGCCACGCACCAATTTGCCCGGCTGCACACTGGCGGCGGCCGGCGAGAACCAGCCCTCCAGGTGTTTTGCCGAACCGGCCATGCGCTGTACATCGGCGACCGGCCGCTGGGTAAACGAGTTGATGCCATTGCGCTCCAGCGCCGCAATCACCGCGTCGGTGGAGCCGCATTGCGCGCGGTTGGTGGCGGTGTAAAGCGTGCCATCGAGTCGGTAATCGGCATCGACGCCGTACTGCTCGCAGAACTCGCCGATGGCGTGGATGCTGCGCTCCGACTCCTTGACCAGCCGCACCGCCTCTTCGACGCCGAACAGCCGCTCGAGGGTGAAATACTTCGCCGACCACGACAACGCACAACCGCCGTTGCGCCCACTGGCGCCGGCACCGCAGATGTCGGCTTCGATCAGCACCACATCGAGTTCGGGGTTCTGCTGCTTGAGCATGATCGCCGTCCACAACCCGGTGTAACCGCCGCCAACGATGCACACGTCGGTGCGCACATCGCCTTGCAGCGGCGGGCAAGGTTCGGACGTGTCGAGCTGCAAAGCCTGCTCCAGCCAAAACGGTCTCATGAAAGTTCTCCAGTCAGTCGGCCACGGCACAGCCTGCCGCGAATGCCGCAGCAGGCCGCGAGGCAGGGTTTATTCAGTTACGCAGGGGTTTGATGGTCAGGGCACGATTGGGCACGTAGGCACGTGGCTCCATGACGCCGACCGGGCGGCTGTTCCAGTGCGGAATCAGCACCAGCGCCGAGAACAGCGCACAACCGGCGAACACGATGAACACCGTCACCGAGTCGAAGTAGCCCGGCAGCAAACCTCCGAGCACTGCACCGACCGAGCCGCAGCCGTTTACGAATCCCGCCGCCGTGGCGCCAGCCTTGGCCTTGCCGAAATCGATCGCAGCCGCGCCGCTGATCATCGAGTCCGGGCCGTACAGGGTCAGGCCCATGACGAACAACAGTGCGACCACCAGCATCACGCTGCCGGTGTGCAAGGCGCCCATGAACAGCGCAAGGGTCACGGTCAGCGCCAGCAGACTCAACACGCAGGCCGGCATGCGTCGGGCACCGAACAGTTTGTCCGAGGCCAGGCCAATCATGATCGGCCCCAGCAGCCCGGCCAGTTCAAACGCGGTGGGAATGATCGCCGCGCCGACTTTGCCGACCGAAGGCATCTGTTCGAACACGATCACCGGCCCCCACAGCAAAATCGCGTAACGCGCCGGTTTCAACAGGAAATACGCCAGCCCCAGCACCAGCACCGTGCGGTTGCGCAGGATTTCCTTGAGTGGCTCCCAGACGCTGAGTTTGCTGTTGGCTTCGGCCTCTTCGGCGCTGATGACCGGCTCCGGCTCCACGGCGGGCAGGCCAACGTCTTCTGGTTTGTCACGCTGAAAGATGAAGAACAAAACCGCCACCACCGCGACCACCGCCGCGCTGGAAATGAACGCCGCGTGCCACGAACCGATCAGCGTGTACGCCCACCAGCCGGCGAACGGCGACGCCACCAGACCGCCGAATGCATAGCAGGAACTCCACAACCCGAGCACTCGCCCGCGTTGTTCGGAGGGGAAGAAACTGCCGAGGTTCTTGCACAGCCCCGACCAGCCGGTGGACTGCGCCAGCCCCTGAATCAGCATGCAGGTGGCGAAGATCGGCAAGGTTGCGAAGCTGCCCATCACCAGCGCCGCCGCGGCGGAAATCAGCAAACCACCGAGCACCACAACCCGCGGGCCGAAGCGGTCGGCGAGCATGCCCCAGGTGAACTGGCCGATGGCGTAGGCCGCCAGGTAAATCGCGTCGAGGTTGGCCATGGCCATTTTGTCGAGGGTGAAGCTTGGGTCTTCGGCGATGCCCAGTTTGGCCACCGAAAAGGCTTTACGGGTGAAATAGAACGCGGCGTAAGCGAGCCAGGTGACAGCGAAGATCTGCATGCGCCAACGCGCAATGGTGCCGATGTGCTTGTTCATTGTGGTTCTGACCTCAGGGTGTGAGTGTGCCGGCAGAATCGATGAGTAAACGCCTGTGTTTTTTATTGTTGAGCACTGCGATATCACCCCGTCCCTTCGGCGATACCGGTCAGATGAGTCCTGGTGTTGCACGCACAGGCTCATGGCCAGCGTCGCTGCCCGACCGGGCAGTCAGCGTTGACGTGAGCCGATCAAAGCAATTACTGTTTAATAAATAAAATCGATTTATCGTATTTCACACATAAGCTCAGCTTGTTACTGAAGTTCGCCTGTAAACGAGGAATCAGCCATGTCGGTTTCCCACGCCCAGCTCAAAGCCTTTCACGCCGTGGCCGTGCACGGAAGCTTCACCAAGGCCGCCGAGCGGCTTTATCTGACGCAACCGGCGATTTCCGACCAGGTGCGCAAGCTGGAAGAACGCTTCGGTGTGTTGCTGTTCCATCGCAACAAGCGCTCGGTGCGCCTGACGGATCTGGGGGAACGCTTGCTGGCGATCACCCAGCGCTTGTTCGTGGTCGAAGCCGAAGCCCAGGAGTTGCTGCAGGAATCCCAGGCCTTGCAGACCGGCAGCCTGATTCTGGCGGTGGATGCACCGGTGCATGTGCTGCCGCAGATTGCCCGGTTTTGTGAGCGCTATCCGGGGATCAGCGTGAAGATCGAGACCGGTAACACCGATGAATCGCTGTTTCGACTGTTCAACTATCAGGCTGATCTGGCGTTGCTCGGGCGCGATGTCAGCGATGAACGCCTGCTGTGCGTGCCGCTGCGCAACGATCCGATGGTGGCGTTCGTCTCGCGCCATCATCCATGGGCCGAGCGTGAATCGATCTGCCTGGAGGATCTGGACGACACGCCGCTGGTGCTGCGCGAACACGGCTCGGTCACCCGCCAGACCCTGGAAGAAGAAATGGCCCGCGCCGGTTTCCGCATCCGCCCGGCGATTCAGGTCGAAGGCCGGGAAGCGGCGCGGGAGGCAGTGGTGGTGGGGATTGGCGTGGGTGTGGTGTCGGCGGCGGAGTTTGGTGCGGACTCACGGGTTTGCGCGCTGCCGATCACCGATTGCACCCGCCGATTGACGGAGACACTGGTGTGCCTGCGCGAGCAGAGTTCGCGGCGGGTAGTGGCGACATTTCTCGAGATGGTTCGCGAAAGTCTTGTTCAGACCGGCGCCAACCCGAAAAACGCCTGAATCAACCGCAACTCTCGCCGCCGCTCCACGCAGCCAATCATGTGCCGGTTCACCAGCCCTTCTCCCGCGATGGGAATTGCGACGACACGGGGGTCATGACTGACCTCCACCGATGACACCACCCCAACCCCCAACTCAGCCGCCACCGCTTCCGTCACCGCCTCGCGACTGTCCAGTTCCAGCAACACCCGTGGGTTGACCGACGCCTGCGCACAGGCCTGATCAAACGTGCGCCGGGTAATCGAACTCGGCTCGCGCAACACCATGATCACCTGATCCAGCTCCTTGAGCCTGACCTCGCCGGAACGCGTCGCCCACGGATGCGCGGCCGGCACCAGCGCGCAAATCCGCGATTCACTCAGCGCTTGCAGATGCAGGCCCTTGCGTGGCTCGACCTCGGTCAGCACCGCCACATCGGCATGCTCGGACAACAACGCCGCCAACGTTTCCTGAGCATTGCCCAACCTCAGATTCACCGTAATCCCCGGATAACACGCCCGCAGGCTGGCAAGCATCGGCATGACCATGTGCGGACCGTCCGCCGCCACCTCAAGGCGTCCGGTCAGCAATTGCCGATTAGCCTCAAGCAGCGCCTGCGCCTCTTCGGCCATACCGAACATCGCCCGGGTGATCGCCGCCAGTTTGATGCCCTCTTCTGTCAGCTCGACCCGGCGCGCCGTCCGTCGCAACAGCGTGATCTGGTAATGCTCCTCCAGCGCCTTGATGTGCCCGGTGACCGCCGGCTGGCTGATGAACAAGCGTGCGGCGGCACGGGTGAAGCTGCCTTCCCGGGCCACGGCGTCGAAGGCGCGGAGCTGGAACAGGTTCATGAATAACCCTCACTGATGGCTGGCATAACAACAAACAATTTGATTGATGATCCGCCGAATTGCAACGTAGGCCCCGTAGCTTCATCCCACAGCGCTATCGCGAGGACACACGAATGAGTACTGCCGCACCCATCCTGCTCACTCCCGGCCCGTTGACCACCTCGGCCCGCACCCGCCAGGCGATGATGGTCGACTGGGGTTCATGGGATGACCGCTTCAACCAACTGACCGCCAGCCTGTGCGAACAACTGCTGGCGATCCTCAACGGCGCCGACAGCCATCACTGCGTACCTTTGCAGGGCAGCGGCACCTTCGCTGTCGAAGCCGCGATCGGCACCCTCGTCCCCCGCGACGGCAAGGTGCTGGTGCTGATCAACGGCGCCTATGGCAAGCGTCTGGCGAAAATCTGCGAAGTGCTCGGCCGCTCGTTCAGCACCTTCGAAACCGCTGAAGACGAACCGACCACCGCTGCCGACGTCGACCGCCTGCTGCATGCCGACAGCGACATTACCCACGTCGCGCTGATCCATTGCGAAACCAGCACCGGCATTCTCAATCCTTTGCCGGAGATCGCCCAGGTTGTCGAGCAACACGGCAAACGCCTGATCATCGATGCCATGAGTTCCTTCGGCGCGTTGCCGGTGGATGCGCAAAAAGTACCGTTCGATGCGCTGATCGCCGCATCGGGTAAATGCCTGGAAGGCGTACCGGGCATGGGCTTCGTGTTTGCCCGCAAGGAATCTCTGGCCGCAGCCGCCGGCAATTCGCATTCGCTGGCGATGGATCTGTTCGACCAGCACAGCTACATGAAAAAGACCGGCCAATGGCGCTTCACCCCGCCGACCCACGTGGTCGCCGCGTTGCATGAAGCCCTGCTGCAATACAACGAAGAAGGCGGCCTGCCGGCGCGGCATGCGCGTTACGCCGCCAACTGCCAGGCACTGATGGAAGAGATGGGCAAACTCGGCTTGCGCAGCTTCCTGCCTGCTGCGATTCAGGCGCCGATCATCGCGACCTTCCACGCACCGAAAGATCCGCGCTACCAGTTCAAGGACTTCTACGAACGGGTCAAGGCCAAGGGTTACATCCTCTACCCCGGCAAGCTGACCCAGGTCGAAACCTTCCGCGTCGGCTGCATCGGCCACGTCACCCCCGCGCAGATGCGCGAAGCCGTCGCGGCGGTGGGTGAAGTGCTGCGCGAGATGGAAGTGCTCGACATCTGATTCACCCGGCCCGCTCCCTCATTTGAATTGCATTGCCCACACAGGATTCTGACCAACATGAACTACAACAACCCAACCCAGCTGCAAGCCGCCATCCTCGACTGGGCCGGCACCGTGGTCGATTTCGGTTCTTTCGCACCGACCCAGATCTTCGTCGAAGCCTTCGCCGAGTTCGACGTCCAGGTTTCCATCGAAGAAGCCCGTGGCCCGATGGGCATGGGCAAGTGGGATCACATCCGCACCCTGTGCGATCAGCCGCAGGTTGCCGAGCGCTATCGCAAGGCGTTCGGCCGCACCCCGACCGACGATGACGTGACCGCGATCTACAACCGCTTCATGCCGCTGCAGATCGAGAAAATCGCCGAGCATTCGGCGCTGATTCCCGGCGCGCTGGAGACCATCGCCAACCTGCGTCAGCAAGGGATCAAGATCGGTTCCTGCTCGGGTTATCCGAAGCAGGTGATGGACAAGGTTGTGGCACTCGCCGCCACCAACGGCTACGTCGCCGACCACGTCGTCGCCACCGACGAAGTGCCGAACGGCCGCCCATGGCCAGCCCAGGCGCTGGCCAACGTGATTGCGCTGGGCATCGACGATGTCGCCGCCTGCGTGAAGATCGACGACACCGTGCCGGGGATTCTCGAAGGCCGTCGCGCCGGCATGTGGACCGTGGCGCTGATCTGCTCCGGCAACGCGCTGGGCCTGGATTACGAAGGCTATCGCGCACTGGGCAGCGACGCCTTGGCCAGTGAGCGCAAGCGCATTCACGCGCTGTTCGAAGGTTCGCGCCCGCACTACATGATCGACACCATCACCGATCTGCCGGAAGTGATTGCCGACATCAACAAGCGCCTGGCCAACGGCGAGATGCCGCAAAGCAGCTGATAGCGCCGTCTGCCGCAAACAAAAACGCCAGTGTCTGCCCGACACTGGCGTTTTTTCATGGGCGTTTTCAGTCAAATCGCTGACTCAGCTCAGTGAAAGCTTTTTTAGCCTCGGGCAAACGCGCCAAAGGGGATTACAGTTAAGGCATGCCGTCGCAGAACGGCACGCTTGAGCCCTGAACCGTGAGGAACGCCGTATGCCGTGGACAAATTCCGAATCCCGTTACAGCACCGTGTCGATCCTGTTGCACTGGCTGATGCTGGTGCTGTTGGTGCTGGTGTACGCCAGCATGGAATTGCGCGGGCTGTTTCCCAAGGGCAGCGGCGGTCGCACGCTGATCCGCGAAGTGCATTATATGCTCGGGCTGACCGTGTTCGTGCTGGTCTGGTTTCGCCTGTTCGCCCGCAGCCTGGGCCCGGCGCCGAAAATCTTCCCGGCCTCGCCACAGTGGCAAACCACCCTCGCACGCTTGATGCATTGGGCCTTGTACCTGTTCATGATCAGCATGCCGATTCTCGGCTGGCTGATCACCAGCGCCGAAGGTCATCAGGTGATGTTCTACGGTTTCGACCTGCCGTTGCTGGTGAATGAAGACAAGGTGTTCGCCAAAGACGTCGAGCACTGGCATGTGCTGATCAGCACCATCGGCTACTGGCTGATCGGCCTGCATGCGCTGGCGGGGATCTATCACCATTACGTGGTGCGCGATAACACGCTGCTGCGGATGATGCCCAAGCGCAGCCAGGGTTAACCGTCGAATCCACGCCGACCCTGCAAGCCGCCGGTGTGGACGAAGATCAAGCGTGAACCGCGGGCAAAGCGACCCGCCTCGATCTGTTGTTTGAGCGCCAGCAAGGCTTTGCCGGTGTACAGCGGTTCGAGGGGAATGCCGCTGGCCTGTTCGGTTTGCGCGATGAATTCAAGCAACGCCGGATCGACCTTGGCGAAACCGCCACGACTGGCGTCGATCAGTTCGTAGCCTCCAGCCTTGCCCACAATTGCCTCGAGATTGGCCGCGACGCCGTGATCGTCGGGCACGGCCATTGCGCCGTACACCGCATGTTGTCCGGACTCGGCCAACACCAATCCCGCGAGCGTGGTGCCCGTGCCGCAGGCCAGCCACCAACCGTGGTAGTCGTCCCAGCCGAGCTTACCGAGTTGTTGACTGACCTGATCCTTCAGTGCCGCGCAGCCCTGCGCGCCCGGCAACCCGCCGCCCCCTTCAGGCACCGGATGCAGCGTCGGATACTGCGCCAGCCACGGCTGCCAGAACCCCGGCTCGTGCCGCGCCCTATAGCCGCCGTAACCGAGCCAGTGCAGCTGCATGCCGAAATCCCGCAGATCCCTCACCGTCGGCGTGTCCTGCTGATGCCCGCGCAACAGCCCGACCGTTGCGAATCCCAGGCGTTTGCCCGCAGCCGCCAGCGCATGCAGATGATTGGAGTGCGCACCGCCCAGGCTGATGATGCCTTCGGCGCCCGCACGGTCGGCAGCTTTGAGATGTTCGACGAGTTTGAACCATTTGTTGCCGCTGATCAGCGGATCGATCCGGTCGAGACGCAGGATCGCGACTTCAACGCCGGCGGCGGTGAGCCAGTCCAGATGAAGCGCTTCGAGGGGGGCTTGAGGTAGCCAGTCGGTGGGAGGCAGAAACATAAAGGCCGGCTCTGTGCAAAGAGCCGGCATTCTAGGGTGGATCAGAGCTCGGCGGCCAGACGCGAACCCTGATTGATCGCACGTTTGGCATCCAGTTCGGCCGCCACATCGGCGCCGCCGATCAGGTGCACGTTCTGCCCGGCTTCGACCAGACCGTCGTGCAGCTCGCGCAGCGGATCCTGGCCGGCGCAGATGACGATGTTGTCCACCGGCAGCACTTGCGGCTCGCCGGTTTCGCCGATGCGGATGTGCAGGCCTTCGTCGTCGATCTTCAGGTATTCGACGCTGTTGAGCATCTGCACCTGCTTGTTCTTGAGACCGGTGCGGTGAATCCAGCCGGTGGTCTTGCCCAGACCGTCGCCGACCTTGGATTTCTTGCGTTGCAGCAGGAACACGTCGCGCGCCGGTGCGTGCGGTGCAGCCTTGATCCCGGCCACGCCACCACGGGCTTCCAGATTCGTGTCGATGCCCCACTCTTTCCAGAACGCGGCGCGATCCTGACTGGTGGCCACGCCTTCATGGACGAGGAATTCCGAGACGTCAAAACCGATACCGCCGGCACCGATCACCGCCACACGCTTGCCGACCGGTTTGCGCTCAAGCAACACATCCAGGTAGCTCAGCACCTTGGCGTTCTCGACACCCGGAATCGCCGGCAGACGCGGCGCAATGCCGGTCGCCAGGATGACTTCGTCGTAACCGCCCTCGACCAGTTTCGCCACGTCGACGCGGGTGTTCAGGCACACCTCGACGTTGGTGGTCTGCAGTTTGCGTTTGAAGTAGCGCAGGGTTTCGTAGAACTCTTCCTTGCCCGGCACACGTTTCGCGACGTTGAACTGGCCACCGATTTCGCTGGCCGAATCAAACAAGGTCACCTGATGCCCGCGCTCGGCGGCCACGGTGGCAGCGGACAGACCGGCAGGACCGGCACCGACCACGGCGATCTTCTTGATCTGCTTGACCGGCAGGTAGTTGAGTTCGGTCTCGTGGCAGGCACGCGGGTTGACCAGGCAACTGGTGAGCTTGCCGCCGAAGGTGTGATCGAGGCAGGCCTGGTTGCAACCAATGCAGGTGTTAATTTCGTCGGCGCGGCCTTCAGCTGCCTTGTTGACGAAGTCCGGATCGGCGAGGAACGGCCGCGCCATCGAGACCATGTCGGCATCGCCTTCGGCGAGGATCTGCTCGGCGACTTCCGGGGTGTTGATACGGTTGGTGGTGATCAGCGGAATACTCACCGAGCCACGCAGCTTGGCGGTGACCTTGCTGAACGCCGCACGCGGCACTTTGGTGGCGATGGTCGGGATCCGCGCTTCGTGCCAGCCGATACCGGTGTTGATGAGGGTCGCGCCGGCCTGCTCGATGGCTTTGGCCAGGGTGACGATTTCTTCCCAGGTGCTGCCGCCTTCCACCAGATCGAGCATCGACAGACGGAAGATGATGATGAAGTTCGGGCCGACCGCTTCACGTACGCGGCGTACGATTTCCACCGGCAGGCGCATGCGGTTTTCGTAGCTGCCGCCCCAACGGTCGGTGCGGTGGTTGGTGTGGGCGGCGAGGAACTGGTTAATGAAATAACCTTCCGAGCCCATGATTTCCACGCCGTCGTACTCGGCGGTCTGGGCCAGTACCGAGCAGGTGACGAAATCGCTGATCTGCTTCTCGATGCCTTCCTCGTCCAGCTCTTTGGGCTTGAACGGGTTGATCGGCGCCTGGATGGCGCTCGGCGCGACCTGTTTCGGGCTGTAGGCATAACGGCCGGCGTGGAGGATCTGCATGCAGATCTTGCCGCCCGCATCATGCACAGCGCGAGTGACTATGCGGTGCTTGAGCGCTTCTTCCTCGGTGGTCAGCTTGGCTGCGCCGGAGTACACACCGCCCTCGTCGTTCGGGCCGATACCGCCGGTGACCATCAGGCCGACACCGCCACGGGCACGCTCGGCAAAATACGCCGCCATGCGTTCGAAACCACCCGGCTTCTCTTCAAGGCCGGTGTGCATCGAGCCCATCAGGGTGCGGTTGCGCAGCGTGGTGAATCCCAGGTCCAGCGGGGCCAACAGGTGCGGGTATTGAGTGGCGGTCATCGTTAACTCCACAGCAGCGATCACGGAAAATGCGGGAGCTCTGCGTCCCCCGTCAGTCATGCTCGACAGATTAGGAGTCGCATCGCTGTCACTCAATGACCGAAACTGACAAGTTATTGATCCAAATGCGCAGCGCCCCTTGGCAAGCCGGGGCTGGCGCCCTACCCTGTCCGCACACCCTGTACCCGGTTGTTGTTGGATTTCATGCGCAAACTTCTGTACCTGACTTTTTCCATGGCGCTCATCGCCGCGCTCACCTTCTACGCCATGTGGGCGGCTGACCGCCCGGCCGGTCATTACCTGTCGGACCTGCGGATCAAACTGGCGGTCGATCAGGGCACGCCCGCCGATCGCGGCAACCTGCTGGGCATCCAGCCCGAGCTGTTCCCCACCGACTACCAAAGCCCCGAACGCCTGCACCGCAAGCTCGCCGCCTATTTGCAGCAGGCGCAGGATCAGGGGCTGTTGAATGATAAAACCGTGGTCATCCTGCCCGAGCATGTCGGCACCTGGCTGATGATCAGCGGCGAGAAAGACGAGCTGTACCAGGCCGCCACCCTCGCCGAAGCGATGAACTGGCTGGCCGCGAGCAATCCGGTGCAATTTGCTCGCGCCTGGCTCGCCGCCAAGGGCAGCAGCCGTCTGGATGACGCGCACCTGCGGATGAAATCCCGGGACATGGCCAAGAACTATCAGGCGCTGTTCGGTGGCCTGGCCAAGGAATTCCACATCACCCTGGTGGCCGGCTCGATCGTATTGCCTGAACCGAACATCATCGATGGCCGGCTCAAGACCGGCAGTGGTGAGCTGTACAACAGCACCGTAGTGTTTGGCCGCGACGGTGCCCCGCTCGGCCAGCCACAACGGCAGATGCGCCCGATCTTCGATCAGGACGACAGCTCCGGCGAGGCTTCCCGGATCAATGTGGTCGATACCCCGGCCGGGCGCCTCGGCGTGCTCATCGGCAGAGACAGCTGGTATCCGGACAACTACCGCAAACTGGATGAGCAAGGCGCGCAACTGATTGCGGTCCCGGCGCTGATCACAGGTCATGGCGTGTGGGATCAACCGTGGAAGGGTTACAAAGGCTTGAGCGTGCCGGACTCGGTCAGCCTGAAACCGGGAGCCGTCAGCGAGGGCCAGGCCTGGCACCAATTGACCCTGACCGCGCAACCGTCGGCCAGCAAGGCGCTGGCCGGCATGAGTGTGTTTCTGCGCGGGCAGTTCTGGGACAAACCGAGTTCCGGGCAAAGTTTCCTCAGCAGCAACGGCCAGCAATTCGCTGACAGCGAAGCCCGTGGCGCGCGCCTGCTGAACCTCTGGTTGTAACCCATGAAACCGCAGCCCATGCGTCTCGGGGATCTGTCGGTGGGCTTCGTCCACAGCCTGGCCGATGCCGTGCGCAGCCATGACGTCGATCCGCTGCCATTGCTCGAGCAGTACGGCCTGGATGCCGCACGACTGGCCGAAGCCGGGGCGCGCCTGTCGATCCCGCGCTACATGCGCCTGGGGCATGGCGCGATTCAGCTTACCGGCGATCCGGCACTGGGTTTGCGCATGGGCCGGCTCAGTCGCCTGAGTCAGGCCGGGCTGGCCGGTGTGACCGCCGCGCAGGCGCCAACCGTGCGCGAAGCCGCTCGCTGCCTGACTCGCTTCGAACCCTTGTACGGCTCCAACTATCGCGGCCAGTCGAGTTTCCACGAAGACGCCAGCGGTGCGTGGCTGCGCTTCTACTCGATCAGCCCGTACAACGCCTACAACCGCTTTGTGGTGGATTCGATCATCGCCGGCTGGCTGCAGCAGTTGTCCAGCGTCAGCCCCGAGCCCTTGCGCACCGAGCGGATCGAGATCGAATTCGATAGCCCGGATTATCGCGACGCTTATGCGGTGCTGGGCGATTGCCCGATACAGTTCGGCGCCGAACACAATCAATTGCGTCTGAGCCTCACCAGCCTGGCCCAACGCAACCCGGAGCATTGCCCCAGCACCTGGAAACATTTGCTCGGTCTGTGCGAACGGGAACTGGAGCAATTGACCCGCACCCGCAGCCTGCGTGAACGCATCACGCAATTGCTCGGGCCATTGCTCAATGGCGGCCGGGAACCGGACCTGGAAGAAGTGGCGGCACGCCTGAAGCTGCCGACCTGGACGTTACGGCGAAAGCTGGCCGAGGAAGGCACGCAGTTTCGCGCGATCCTCAATGACACCCGCCGTGATCTGGCGATGACCTACATCCGCGACACCGAACTGGCATTCGGTGAAATTGCCTACCTGCTGGGCTTTGCCTCGGCCGAAGCTTTCCAGCGCGCCTTCAAGCGCTGGAACGGCCAGACACCGGGCGAATTTCGCCGCAGTCACCGCAAGACAGGCTGACGCCTCACAGCTCGGTGGCGTCTTCCGCAGGCTCTGGTGAATCCAGCTCAAAGGCCTGGAATTCGAGCAGTTCTTCTTGATAGTCATCCATTGCGTAATCCCCCTACTGCTTGCTTGAAATGGCCTGGAACAAATGACCAGTGCCTCGAGCATAAAGTGCCCGTGTGAAGGAAAAATGAAACGCGTCCTTCATCAAATAAACGTAGCAGGCGGTCAGGAATTTATCGCGGGAAATTTTTCGACAGGGCTGGCAGGAAGAAGCTCAAGGGAGATAACAAAACGCCACGCGTCCGACAGAGGTCGGAGGCGTGGCGTAAAGCTTACTGACCGGAGGCAGGCATGGCCGGAATCGGCTCGGAGGGCGGCGGCATGTCCGTCGGGTTGGCCGGCGGCGTGATGGTTTCCGTCGCAGGCGCAGGCTCGGCAACTGGCGCCGGGGTGATCGGTGCAGCTTCGGCCGGCGGTGCTACAGGTTCGGAGCTGGCAGGGGCCGCTTCTGCAGGCGCTGGTGCCGCAGCGGGCTCAGCGGCCGGCGCTGGGGCCGGGGTCGGTTCAGCCGCAGGGGCTGGAGCCAGCGGAGCCGGCGTCGCCTTGGCTTCCGGCACACCCAGGTCGGTCTTCGGTTTCTCGGTGATGTGCGCGGCTTTCTTCGCATCGGCCGGCAGGAACAGCTCGACCAGCGTGAAGAAACGCTCGTAGAACTTCTGCGACGACACGGTTTCGCTGGCGACCTTGACCATCGAATCGTCAGACGAGCCGATCGGCATCGACACCGAACCCAACACTCCGACACCGAGGCTGGCCGAGTTGTTGGTCTTCTTCAGTGCGTAGCGGTCCTGCAGGGCGTTGGCGAACACGGTGGCGTGATGGCCGGCGCTGCCATCATCGGCGCACACCACGTTGAAGCTGATCTCCAGGTGGGTTTCGCCGGTCTGCTGGAAGCTCTTGTGCCCGCTGACCAGTTTCGGGTCATTGCTGGTAATGATGTAGCCCTGGCTGAGCAACGCTCGGCGGGCCGCTTCGCAACTGGCGGTGTCGGTCACCGGGTAATTGCGCGAAAAGGTGCCGGAGTCGTCGAAATTCTCATGCTCGTAGATGGGCTTGTCCTTGGAGCAGCCGGCAGCGGCGGTCAGCAACAACGCCAACCCGATGAAACGCACGGGAATAGAATTCAACATTAAACATCCTGAGGGAAAACGGTCCGGGGCGTATTGTGCAACAGATCGCTGCCCCGCGGCGTATGGATTAGTGTCTTAAAACAGTTACAACTCTACCGGTCATGAGCGACAGGAAAAAGTCGCGCCGATAAATGATCGATGAACACCCGCAATTTGGCAGTTGCGTGCCGGCTCGACGGCCACAAAACCCAGAACTGCCCGACGTGCTGCAGATGCTCCTCCAGTACGCGCTGCAGGCGACCCTGTTGCTGAGATTCATGGATCATGAAGTCCGGCAGACAGGCGATGCCCATGCCCGCCAGCGCCGCATGCCGCACGGCTTCGATCGAGGTACTGACCAGACGTGTCGGCAGGGTCGGCTCGGGCGCGCCCTCCTCGCGTTTGAGCGGCCAGGACTCCAGTTTGCCCGTGGCGTGAAACGTATGGCGCAGGCAGGCGTGCTGCGTCAGTTCGGCCGGGGTCTGAGGTTCGCCGCACTCGCGCAGATACGCGGGACTGGCCACCAACACCATATGAAACTCGCCCAACGGTCGTGCCATCAGTCGCGAGTCTCGCGGTTTACCCGTTCGGATCACCGCATCGAAACCTTCGTCCACCACATCCACCATGCGATCGGTCAGGTCCAGATCCAGCTCGATCTGCGGATACAGCGCCATGAACTCGTTCATGACCGGCATCACCAGGTCATGCACCTGCGGCAGGCTGACCCGCAACTTGCCGTGAGGCGCCGCTGCGGCATCGCACATTTCAAATTCAGCCGCTTCGACCTCCGCGAGGATCTTGCGGCAACGTTCAAGAAACAGCGCGCCTTCGCTGGTCAGCGTGATGCTGCGAGTGGTGCGGTGAAACAACCGCACATTGAGCCGTGCCTCCAGGCGGGCGATGCTTTTGCCGACCGCCGACGAAGACACGCCCTGCAAGCGACCGGCCTCGGTAAAACTGCGGGTTTCCGCCACCTGCACGAACACCGAAATACGGCCCAGGCTGTCCATTTATCCCTCCCTGATTCACGACATTCTTGTCCGAGATGTTCGGAACCCTAACCTGTTTTTCCCGAATGTGCAGCGCCCTACCCTATGGCCTTCGTCTCCTTTGGCAAAATGGAAACCCGCCCATGAACGATGCGCCACTCACTTCCCCCACGCTCGCCGGCACCGTCGAGCCCGCAGAACGATTACCGCTGGGTGCATTGCTCGCACTGGCCACCGCCGGATTTATCACCGTGCTGACCGAGGCGATGCCCGCCGGCCTGTTGCCACAGATGAGCGCGGGGCTTGATGTCTCTCAGGCCCTGATCGGGCAACTGGTCACGCTGTACGCCATTGGTTCGATGCTGGCGGCCATTCCACTCACCATTGCCACCCGGGGTTGGCGTCGACGCCCGCTGCTGCTGTCGGCCATTGGTGGGTTCGCCATTGCCAACAGCATCACTGCGCTGTCGGAGCTGTACTGGCTGACCCTGATTGCACGCTTGATCGCGGGCGTATTCGCGGGGCTGCTGTGGGCGTTGCTGGCCGGCTACGCAAGCCGGATGGTCGCACCCCACTTGCAAGGCCGGGCCATTACGGTGGCCATGCTCGGGGCACCCCTTGCGCTGTCGCTGGGCATTCCGGCCGGGACGCTGCTGGGCACGGCGGTCGGCTGGCGCCTGAGCTTCGCGATCATGACCGGGCTGACCGTGCTGCTGGTGATCTGGGTGCGTTGGCAAGTACCGGACTTCGCCGGTGAACGCGCCGGCAAACGCCTGCCACTGCGCCAGGTGTTTACCCTGCCGGGCGTGCGATCCGTGTTGTTTGTAACCTTGTCCTACGTCGTCGCGCACAACCTGCTGTACACCTACATCGCGCCATTTCTGGAGCCATCGGGACTTGGCGGAGAAATCGACCGAGTGTTGCTGGTATTCGGCCTGGCGTCAGTACTGAGCCTGTGGATCGTCGGCAGTCTGATTGATCGCTGGCTGCGTCAGTTGGCGCTGGTCAGTGCAATGCTGTTCCTGCTGTCAGCGATCGCACTGGGCCTGTGGCGCGAATCGCCGGGCGTGGTCTACACCGCCACCGCCGTCTGGGGTCTGGCGTTCGGCGCGATGCCCTCGCTGTTGCAGACAGCCCTGGCGAAAACTGCCAAGGAGGCTGCCGATACCGCGCAATCGATGCTGGTGACTCTATGGAATGTCGGCATTGCCGGCGGCGGGCTTGCGGGCGGTCTGCTGCTGAACAACCTGGGCGTCGGGAGTTACCCGTGGATTGTCGCGGGTCTGTTGCTGCTGACTCTGTATGCGACCACCAATGCCCGGAGCCATGGTTTCCCGAACGCCGGATAGCGTGCATAAAAAAGCCCCGGATTTGCATCCGGGGCTCGGGTCTTGCGGCTCAGCCAAGCATCAGAAACGCTTGATGTCGGCTTCGGCTTCCAGCTGTTTGCGGTACGCCGCGAAGTCTTGCTGGCCCACGCGCGATGCGAGGAAGCGACGGTATTGCGCTTTCTCTTCATCGGTCGGAGCCGCCGCTTCGTTCACACCGTTCAGGCGCACGATGGTCAGGCTGCCGTCCGCCAGCGTAACGCTGGTGAAGGTCGGCTTGTCCTTCGCGGCCGGTTTCGGCATGCGGAACAACGCTTGCAGCACCGCCGGATCAACGCCTTCCTGAGCGCGGTTTGCTGCTTCGGTAACTTTCCAGCTCTGACCGTCCACCGCCTTGTCCAGCGGGTTCTTGCCATCACGCAGACTGGCGATCAGTTGCTCCGCCTTGGTCTTGGCAGCCGCGCTGGCGTGCTCTTTGGTCAACTGGGCGCGAATGGCGGTGGCCACGCTTTCCAGCGGCAATTGAGCAGGCTTCAGGTGCTCCTTGGCGCGCAGCACGATCACGGTTTCCGGATCCAGCTCGATGGCGGTGCTGTTGGCACCCTCTTCCAGCACTTCGGTGCTGAACGCAGCAGTCACAACGGCACGGTTGGCTGCAACGCCTTCGCCACCTTCACGGCCAAACGGCTTGGAGGTGTGCACGGTCAGTTTCAGGTCCTGCGCTGGCTGGGCCAGGTCGGATGCTTCGAACGAAGAGTCTTCCAGTTGCTTGGTCGCCTCGACGAAACGCTGCTCGACTTGCTGGGTTTTCAGCTCGCGGGTCAGCTTGTCTTTCAGGCTGGCCAGCGTCGGCACTTCAGGCGCCTCGACACCCAGCAGCTTGATCAGGTGGAAACCGAAGTCGGTGCGAACCGGCTCGGACACCTGATCCTTGTTCAGCGAGTACAGGGCTTTCTCGAAGGCCGGATCGTAAACGCCAGGACCGGCATAACCCAGGTCACCGCCGTTGTTGGCCGAACCCGGATCCTGCGAGAACTCCTTGGCCAGCGCTTCGAATTTCTCGCCCTTGGCCAGACGCGCCTGGACTTCTTCGATCTTCGCCTTGGCCTGAGCTTCGGTGGTCTTGTCGTTGACTTCGATCAGAATGTGCGCAGCACGACGCTGTTCCGACAGGTTGGCGATCTCTTTCTGATACGCCGCCTGCAGGTCTTCGTCCTTGACGGCGACCTGATCGAAGAACGAAGCCTTCTTCAGCTCCAGGTAATCGATGACCACTTGATCCGGGGTCATGAATTCCTTGGCGTGCTCGTCGTAGTAAGCCTTGACCTCGTCATCGGTCAGCTTCACGGCCGAAGGGTCAGCCTTGATGTTCAGCGTGGCGAAATCGCGGGTCTGTTTTTCCAGACGGGCGAAGGCCAGCACCTGAGCATCGGTCACGAAACCGCTGCCTGCCACACCGGCGCGCAGTTGGCCGATCAGCATTTCCTGAGCCAGCATCTGGCGGAACTGCATGCGGCTGTAGCCCAGTTGACGGATCACCTGATCGAAACGGTCGGAGCTGAACTTGCCGTCGACCTGAAATTCAGGCGTCTGCAGGATCACTTGATCCAGGGCCGCTTCGGAGAAAGCGAATTTCGATTGTTCTGCGCCTTGCAGCAGCAGCTTGCGATCGATCAGACCCTTGAGGGCCGATTCGCGCAGCATTTTTTCGTCCAGCAAGGAAGCGTCGAAGTCCTTGCCCAGTTGTTGCATCAGCTGACGGCGTTGCATATCCACCGCCTGGCTCAGCTCGTTCTGGCTGATTTCTTCACCGTTGACCTTGGCCGCCTCATTCTTGTGAGTCGTGGCCTGGAAAATGGCGTCGAAACCGGTCAGAGCCATCAGTGCAACGATGACTCCGATAATGGTCTTGGCAATCCAGCCTTGTGAATTGTCCCTGATATTCTGCAGCATGCGTCCCCCAGAAACGGTTGAACTTCAAAATTAGGCAACCGTGGAGCGTGGGTAGAATCCGGATAGAAGAAAGGCGCATCCGAGGATGCGCCTTCTCGTAACTGGCGGAGCGGACAGGGCTCGAACCCTCGATCCCGGTGTGACAGGCAGCTATTCCAACCGCCTGCTCTACCGCTCCGCTGCCAAGTCAGGCATGACCCCGACCCGGATGGGTAAAAACCTGAATCAAACTTAGTTGACGGCTTCTTTCAGGGCTTTACCGGCTTTGAAACCTGGCTTTTTGGCTGCCGCGATTTCCAGAGTCTTGCCGGTCTGTGGGTTACGACCAATGCGAGCTGGACGATCAGTCACGGAGAAAGTACCGAAACCAACCAGAACAACGGAGTCGCCAGCCTTGAGAGCGCCAGTGACGGATTCGATTACAGCGTCCAGCGCACGGCCAGCAGCAGCTTTCGGGATATCAGCGGATGCAGCGATAGCATCAATCAGTTCCGACTTGTTCACTCTAAGTCCCCTTATATCTATTTGAGTATGATTCTAAGTTTTTTGGTGAAAGCAAAAACGAGTGCTGAATGGCCTACAGACACTTAAGAGCCGCTTTATAACAAGGGCTCTAAAAAGCTGTCAAGGAAGCCCCCCAGGCAAAAGCGTATTAATGCGTGCTAATTCTTTCCTTAGAGTCAGACTCACGTTTTTCGTCCTTGGCAACTATCTCCGGAGCCACATCCGGCAAGGGCTCCGGCGCGTATTGCAGCGCAATTTGCAGGACCTCGTCAATCCATTTAACCGGTTTGATCTGCAGATCCTGCTTGATATTGTCAGGAATCTCCTTCAGATCGCGCACGTTCTCTTCCGGAATAATCACTGTCTTGATTCCGCCACGGTGAGCGGCCAGCAGTTTTTCCTTCAGACCGCCAATGGCAAGGACTTGACCACGCAGGGTGATCTCGCCGGTCATGGCAACATCGGCGCGCACAGGAATACCCGTCAAAGCCGACACCAGCGCAGTACACATGCCTACACCGGCGCTCGGGCCGTCTTTCGGCGTAGCGCCTTCCGGCATGTGGATGTGCGTGTCACGCTTCTCGTGGAAGTCCAGCGGAATGCCCAGGCTCTTGGCACGGCTGCGTACCACGGTCAGGGCCGCAGTGATCGATTCGACCATTACGTCACCCAGCGAACCGGTCTTGATCAGTTGACCTTTACCCGGCACTACGGCGGCTTCGATGGTCAGCAGTTCGCCGCCCACCTGAGTCCAGGCCAGGCCGGTCACTTGACCGATCTGATCCTGTTGCTCGGCCAGACCGTATCGGAACTTGCGAACGCCGAGGAAATGCTCCAGCAGATCAGCTGTCACTTTTACCGAGAAGCGTTTTTCCAGCGCGTGCTCTTTGACCGCCTTGCGGCAGACCTTGGCAATCTGCCGCTCGAGGCCACGCACACCGGCTTCGCGGGTGTAGTAACGGATGATGTCGCGGATCGCTTCTTCGTCGAATTCCAGCTCGCCCTTCTTCAGGCCGTTGGCTGCAATCTGCTTCGGCGACAGGTACTTGACCGCAATGTTGATCTTCTCGTCTTCGGTGTAACCCGGCAGACGGATCACTTCCATCCGGTCCAGCAGCGCCGGCGGAATGTTCATCGAGTTCGAGGTGCACAGGAACATCACATCCGAAAGGTCGTAATCGACTTCCAGATAGTGGTCGTTGAAGTTGTGGTTCTGCTCAGGATCGAGCACTTCCAGCAACGCCGACGCCGGGTCGCCACGCATGTCGCTGCCCATTTTGTCGATTTCATCGAGCAGGAACAGCGGGTTGCGCACACCCACTTTTGTCATCTTTTGAATCAATCTTCCTGGCATCGAACCGATGTAAGTCCGACGGTGACCACGGATTTCCGCTTCATCACGCACGCCACCGAGGGCCATGCGCACGAATTTGCGGTTGGTGGCATGGGCGATCGACTCGGCCAGCGAGGTTTTACCCACGCCCGGAGGACCGACCAGGCACAACACCGGGCCACGGATTTTCTTCACGCGCTTCTGCACGGCGAGGTATTCAAGGATGCGTTCCTTGACCTCTTCGAGGCCGTAGTGATCGGCGTCGAGAATGTCTTCGGCACGGGCCAGGTCCAGACGCACCTTGCTCTGAGCCTTCCACGGCACCTGAACCAGCCAGTCGATGTACGAGCGCACCACGGTGGCTTCGGCAGACATCGGCGACATCTGCTTGAGCTTGTTCAACTCGGCAGTGGCCTTGGCCAGGGCATCTTTCGGCAGACCGGCAGCGTCGATACGCTTTTTCAGGTCTTCGATTTCGTTGTGGCCTTCGTCGCTGTCGCCGAGCTCCTTCTGAATGGCCTTCATCTGCTCGTTCAGGTAGTACTCGCGCTGACTGCGCTCCATTTGCTTTTTGACGCGGCCACGAATGCGTTTTTCGACTTGCAGCAGGTCGATCTCGGCGTCCAGCAAGGCCAGAACGTGCTCGACCCGGGCCGACAAATCGATGATTTCGAGGATTTCCTGCTTCTGCTCGATCTTCAGCGCCATGTGCGCGGCCATGGTGTCTACCAGGCGGCCAGGCTCGTCGATGCTGTTGAGCGACGACAGGACTTCAGCCGGGACTTTCTTGCCCAGCTGCACATATTGTTCGAACTGCGACAGCAGGCTGCGCACGAACACTTCGGATTCGCGCTCGGCGGCGTCGACTTCGTCGATCAGCGAGACTTCGGCACGGCAGTGGCCATCGACTTCGCTGAAGCGCTCGACAGCGCCACGCTGCTCGCCCTCGACCAGAACCTTGACGGTGCCGTCAGGCAGCTTGAGCAGCTGCAGAACAGTAGCGATGGTACCTACGCGATAGAGAGCTTCTTCACCGGGATCGTCGTCAGCCGGGTTTCTCTGGGCCAGCAGCAGGATCTGCTTGTCGCCCGTCATCGCGGCCTCGAGGGCTTCGATGGATTTCTCGCGCCCCACGAACAGCGGGATAACCATGTGCGGATACACAACGACATCACGCAATGGCAGGAGAGGCAATTCGATGGTGGTCTTCATGATTTCGCCTCTACGGCGGCCATATGGCCGTAATCAGATGGAATTAAGCTTGAAACCAAGATGGGGGCTGCCTTGAAAAAAAACAAGCGCAAAGCGGATGTAAAAAACGACATAAAAAAAAAGAGGCCCGAAGGCCCCTTCTTTGTTCCGGCAGACCGGGCGCTTACGCGTCCGGTGCAGCCTTGGCAGCCGGCTCACTGTTTTCGTAGATATACAGTGGCTTGGACTTGCCTTCGATCACGCTTTCATCGATCACGACTTTGCTCACCTCGGACTGCGAGGGGATTTCATACATCGTGTCGAGCAGCACACCTTCGAGAATCGAACGCAGGCCACGGGCACCGGTTTTACGCTCCAGGGCACGCTTGGCGACCGATTTCAGCGCGTCGGAACGGAATTCCAGATCCACGCCTTCCATCTCGAACAGCTTGGCATACTGTTTGGTCAGGGCATTTTTCGGCTCGGTGAGAATCTGCATCAGCGCAGCCTCATCCAGCTCGTCCAGCGTCGCGAGGACCGGCAGACGACCGACAAATTCCGGGATCAGACCGAACTTGACCAGGTCGTCAGGCTCGACTTCACGCAGGGACTCACCGACTTTCTTGCCTTCTTCCTTGCTGCGCACTTCTGCGTTGAAACCGATGCCACCCTTGGTGGAACGGTTCTGAATGACCTTCTCCAGACCGGAGAATGCGCCACCGCAGATGAACAGGATGTTACGGGTATCAACCTGAAGGAATTCCTGCTGCGGATGCTTGCGGCCACCTTGCGGCGGAACCGAAGCGACCGTGCCTTCGATCAGTTTGAGCAAGGCCTGCTGCACGCCTTCCCCGGAAACGTCCCGGGTAATCGACGGGTTGTCGGACTTGCGGGAAATCTTGTCGATTTCGTCGATGTAGACAATGCCCATCTGGGCTTTCTCTACGTCGTAATCACACTTCTGCAGCAGCTTCTGAATGATGTTCTCGACGTCTTCACCCACATAACCCGCCTCGGTGAGGGTGGTTGCGTCGGCGATGGTGAACGGAACGTTCAGCAAGCGGGCCAGGGTTTCGGCCAGCAGGGTTTTACCGGAGCCTGTCGGGCCGATCAGCAGGATGTTGCTCTTGCCGAGTTCGACGTCGTCAGCCTTTTTGTCACGCTGGTTCAGACGCTTGTAGTGGTTGTACACCGCTACTGCCAGAACCTTTTTGGCACGTTCCTGACCAATTACATACTGATCAAGGATGCCGCTGATTTCTTTAGGCGAAGGCAATTTATGCGCGCTGCTTTCGGCCTGTGCTTCCTGCACCTCCTCGCGGATGATGTCATTGCACAGGTCGACGCACTCGTCGCAGATAAAGACCGAGGGGCCGGCAATCAATTTGCGCACTTCATGCTGGCTTTTGCCACAGAAGGAGCAATAGAGCAGCTTGCCGTTGTCCTCGCCGTTGCGGGTGTCAGTCATTCGTTCGATCCAAATCCGATAGGCTTGCAACACAAGATGAAGGCTATTGCGGGCTTTTTCAAGCCCGCCGCTGATCAGACGCGCCGACCAAGCCTATTTTGAGCTGCTTATTTTAAGCTGGGCGCTGGTTGATCACTTCGTCGATCAGACCATATTCCTTCGCAGCTTCTGCACTCATGAAGTTGTCGCGGTTGGTGTCGCGCTCGATTTCTTCAAGCGTACGGCCGCTGTGCTTGGCCATCAGCGTGTTCAGACGCTCGCGGATGAAGAGGATTTCCTTGGCATGGATTTCGATGTCCGATGCCTGGCCCTGGAAACCGCCCAGTGGCTGGTGAATCATCACGCGCGAGTTCGGCAGGCAGAAACGCTTGCCAGGTGCACCGGCCGTCAGCAGGAATGCGCCCATGCTGCACGCCTGACCGATACAGGTAGTCGATACGTTTGGCTTGATGAACTGCATGGTGTCGTAGATCGACATGCCCGCTGTCACCGAACCGCCCGGGGAGTTGATGTAAAGATGGATGTCCTTGTCCGGGTTTTCCGCTTCAAGGAACAGCAATTGCGCGCAAATCAGGTTGGCCATGTAGTCCTCTACAGGACCCACCAGAAAGATCACTCGTTCCTTGAGAAGACGCGAGTAGATGTCATAGGCGCGCTCGCCACGAGCAGATTGCTCGACAACCATCGGGACCAGGCCGCCGGCGGCCTGGATATCAGAGTTCTGCTGAATATAGGAATTACGGAACATGCTCTGCAGTCACTCCCAAATAGTCATGTCTTGAATACGCATAAGCCAGCTCGAAGGCTGGCTTATGGTGTGTGCTTCTAACGCAAAAACAATCAGTCGGCTTTTGGAGCTTCTACCGGCTTGACCGCTTCTTCGTAAGAGACCGATTTGTCGGTCACGCTAGCTTTCTGCAGAACAGTATCCACAACTTGTTCTTCCAGCACAACCGAACGGACTTCGTTCAGTTGCTGCTCGTTCTTGTAGTACCAGGACACGACCTGCTCAGGCTCTTGGTAAGCCGAAGCCATTTCCTGAATCATTTCGCGAACGCGGGCTTCGTCTGGCTTCAGGTCGAACTGCTTGACCACTTCAGCAACGATCAGACCCAGTACAACGCGACGCTTGGCTTGTTCTTCGAACAGCTCGGCCGGCAGTTGGTCTGGCTTGATGTTGCCACCGAACTGCTGAACAGCCTGCACGCGCAGACGATCAACTTCGTTGGACAGCAGAGCCTTAGGCACTTCGATCGGGTTGGTGGCCAGCAGACCGTCCATTACCTGATTCTTGACCTTGGATTTGATCGCCTGACGCAGTTCACGCTCCATGTTCTTGCGAACTTCGGTGCGGAAACCGTCGATGCCGCTTTCCTTGATGCCGAATTGAGCGAAGAACTCTTCGTTCAGCTCAGGCAGTTTTGGCTCGGAAACGGTATTTACAGTCACGGTGAACTCGGCGGTTTTGCCAGCCAGGTCCAGGTTCTGATAGTCCTCTGGGAAGGTCAGGTTCAGAACGCGCTCTTCGCCGGCTTTAGCACCAACCAGGCCTTCTTCGAAGCCAGGGATCATGCGGCCGGAACCCAGTACCAGCTGAGTGCCCTTGGCGGAACCGCCAGCGAACACTTCGCCGTCAACCTTGCCAACGAAATCGATGTTCAGCTGGTCTTCGTTCTGGGCAGCGCGATCGGCTACTTCAAAACGGGTGTTCTGCTTGCGCAGGATGTCCAGCATCTTGTCCAGATCGGCGTCAGCCACGTCAGCGCTCAGGCGCTCGACGGTGATGCCTTCGAAGCCGGCAACGGTGAACTCGGGGAACACTTCGAATACGGCTACGTATTCCAGGTCCTTGCCAGCTTCGAGCGACTTAGGCTCGATCGACGGCGAACCGGCCGGGTTCAGCTTCTGCTCAACCACAGCTTCGTAGAAGGAGGACTGGATCACGTCGCCGATCGCTTCCTGGCGCGCATCAGCACCGAAACGGCGCTTGATTTCGCTCATTGGCACTTTGCCTGGACGGAAGCCAGCAATCTTGGCCTTTTGGGCAGTCTGCTGCAGACGCTTGTTGACCTGAGTCTCGATGCGCTCAGCCGGCACGGTGATGCTCATGCGGCGCTCAAGAGCAGTAGTATTTTCAACAGAAACTTGCATGGATATTCCTCGTTGCACAGACGTTAGCCGGCCGTTTCCGACCCAAGAATCAAGGGCAAGCATTCTAGTAGGTCAAACTCAAGAAGTCACCCTACTGAAAACGGGTAAAAAAACAGCAGGCCATTTGAAGGCGGGGACAAACGGTTGCGCCTCGCCCTGTTAGCAAATACAGCCAATTCAAGCCAGGGCTCTGCGCCAACCTCTTCTATATATAGAGGCGGTTGAATCATCTCCCTGACAGCCGACCTCGCAAGCAAGACCGGCAGGCAGCGCAGCATCATCGAGCAACATTGATACGACGAAGCACCCTGCCCTGCGACCCGAAACCTGCAGCCGCCAAAATCCGAAACCGTAAAACAAAAAAGGCGCCAGACTGTTAAATCTGGCGCCTTTCGGAATATGGGGTGGACGATGGGGATCGAACCCACGACAACGGGAGTCACAATCCCGTGCTCTACCAACTGAGCTACGCCCACCATATTGCGTGCCAAAGAAGCCAAACAACTTCTTTGTAGAACTTCACCCGGCCAACGGCATGAATGAAGCTTTGATTGGTGCGGATGAAGAGACTCGAACTCTTACGCCTCGCGGCGCTGGAACCTAAATCCAGTGTGTCTACCAATTCCACCACATCCGCGGATGAAGCTTTTTAAAGCAAAGGCGCCAGACTGTTACATCTGGCGCCTTTCGAAATATGGGGTGGACGATGGGGATCGAACCCACGACAACGGGAGTCACAATCCCGTGCTCTACCAACTGAGCTACGCCCACCATATC
This sequence comes from Pseudomonas sp. CH235, assembly GCF_004368175.1. Taxonomy (NCBI): domain Bacteria; kingdom Pseudomonadati; phylum Pseudomonadota; class Gammaproteobacteria; order Pseudomonadales; family Pseudomonadaceae; genus Pseudomonas; species Pseudomonas sp. CH235. The sequence goes on along the minus strand of NZ_RRZJ01000014.1, from coordinate 62,316 downwards.
GCGTTACTTGTGCCAATGCTGCCTAATGGCGCACCCGGCAGGACTCGAACCTGCGACCATCCGCTTAGAAGGCGGATGCTCTATCCAGCTGAGCTACGGGCGCCTTGTTAGCTGTACCCTTGGAGGACTACAAACTAAGTGCTTTCCAGTCTCGCAAAACGTTGATTTCGCTCGACCTTCTTAACCAGTGCTAGGCTGTGCCCGACAAGTGCGACGAATAGTATAGAGCGACCTGAAGGTCGTCAAATCCTTTTTGAAAAAAATTCATTTAATTAAAGGGCTTAGGGGAATTTGCTGACCAAGCGCCTTTGCCCTCACCGTTTGACATGCGAGAATGCGTTCTCTTTTTTTCCCCTCTCGATGGTTAATCACGCGCAATGACTGCACAACTAATCGACGGCAAATCAATCGCCGCCAGCCTGCGCCAGCAGATCGCCCAACGGGTAGCCGAACGTCGCGAGCAAGGCTTGCGCACTCCCGGCCTCGCGGTGATCCTGGTCGGCAGCGATCCTGCCTCTCAGGTTTATGTCTCGCACAAGCGTAAAGACTGTGAAGAGGTCGGCTTCCTCTCTCAAGCCTACGACCTGCCTTCCGAAACCACTCAAGAAGCGCTGACCGATCTGATCGATCGACTGAACGACGACCCGGCAATCGACGGCGTTCTGCTTCAACTTCCCCTGCCGGAGCACCTGGATGCCTCCAAACTGCTGGAGCGCATCCGCCCGGACAAGGACGTCGACGGTTTCCATCCTTATAACGTCGGCCGTCTGGCCCAGCGCATTCCGCTGCTGCGCCCGTGCACCCCGAAGGGCATCATGACCCTGCTGGAAAGCACCGGTGCCGATCTGTACGGGATGGACGCAGTCGTTGTCGGCGCTTCCAACATCGTCGGTCGCCCGATGGCGATGGAACTGCTGCTGGCCGGTTGCACCGTGACCGTCACCCACCGCTTCACCAAGGATCTGGCCGGCCACGTCGGCCGCGCCGATCTGGTGGTCGTGGCCGCCGGCAAGCCGGGCCTGGTCAAGGGCGAGTGGATCAAGGAAGGCGCGATCGTGATCGACGTCGGCATCAACCGTCAGGACGACGGCAAACTGGTCGGTGACGTCGTTTATGAAACCGCCCTGCCCCGCGCTGGCTGGATCACTCCGGTCCCGGGCGGCGTCGGTCCGATGACCCGCGCCTGCCTGCTGGAAAACACCCTCTACGCGGCAGAAACCCTGCACGCCTGAGTCGCGTTTTCCACACTCCGAGAACCCCGCCTTGTGCGGGGTTTTTCATGCCCTCGAAAAAACCTTTACCGTTCGCCGGAAACCCCTATTTTTACAGGGCTTTTCACGACTTTTTCATGCCCTTCAAACAACCATCGACAGTTCTTCAGCCATACTCCTAAAATGCGTCGTTTTTACGACACAGGCCGTTACAAAATACGGCATTTCCAACCTTCATGAGTTCGCCCGCGTGAATATTCGTCTGTCCATCCTGAGCCTGGTTTTTGCATTTTCAGGCACGCTCCTCACGCCAACGGTCAACGCCGCCGAAACCACCGCTGCCCCTCGAGACGCTTCGCAATTGAAGATCGCCTCCGGCAGCGCCCTGCTGATGGATCTGCAGACCAACAAAGTCATTTATTCCAGCAACCCGGACGTGGTGGTGCCCATCGCTTCCGTGAGCAAGTTGATGACCGGTTTGGTAGTGGTTGAAGCGCACCAGAACATGGACGAATGGATTGACGTCGACATCAGCCGCACACCGGAAATGAAAGGCGTGTTTTCCCGCGTCAAACTGCGAAGCGAACTGCCCCGCCGCGAGATGCTGCTGATTGCCCTGATGTCCTCGGAAAACCGCGCCGCCGCCAGCCTGGCTCACCACTACCCGGGCGGTTACGCTGCATTCATCGCCGCAATGAACGCCAAGGCCAAGGCGCTGGGCATGACCAGCACGCATTTTGTGGAACCTACCGGTCTGTCGGAGCGCAACGTTTCCACCGCTCGCGACCTGAGCAAGCTGCTAGTGGCTGCGCATAAACAGCCGCTGCTCATCGAGCTGACCACCACCAAGGAAAAGACCGTTTCGTTCCGTAAACCCAATTACACCCTGGGTTTCCGCAACACCGATCACCTGGTCAACAAGGCCGACTGGGATATTCGCATCACCAAAACCGGCTTCACCAACCCGGCCGGCCACTGCCTGGTACTGGTGACCCGCATGGCCAACCGCCCCGTCGCCTTGGTGATTCTCGACGCGTTCGGCAAATACACCCATTTCGCCGATGCCAGCCGCATCCGCAGCTGGGTGGAAACCGGCAAGAGTGCCAACGTCCCGGCCGTGGCTCAGCAATACAAGGCCGACAAGAACCTCAAGAGTCGCCAGAGCGGCGTGATCGAAGCCTCCAAATAATCCGTCACCCATGAAAAAGCCCCGAATCGTCGGGGCTTTTTCATTTATGCACTCAGTCGTTGGGCAACGGCATCTTGTCGTCATCGGGAATGCCGTCACCGGCACTCGGGTCGCGCGAATGCTCTGGCGTGACCACCGCCGGACGCGCCAGCGGATCGCGCATGGGGCTGTCCGGATCCAGCACCGGATCAACTTCCGGCTCAGGGGTGGTGGGCACACTGTCAGGTTTGTGGTCGTCGAAACTCGAATCGGTACTCATATGCACCTCGCTTAAGGCTTGAGATCAGCCAAGGGATCGTAAGGCTTGGCCGGACGCTTGGGATCATCGCCCGGCTGCACATCCTTCGGCGCCTTCGCCGGGCCAATCGGATCGACTTGCGGATCGTCCAGATCAGGCGAGTCCGGATCGAAGCCCAGATCGTCGCCACTGCCATGTTCGGAAGAATGCGGCCCACTGGGTGAATTGGGGATTGCCATGTTCATCTCCTGATACCAGGCCCGTAAAACACGGGACGCTACAGTTCAGAAGCGCATCCCCCGCCAGGGTGCCCGACAAGCGACGAACGGAACCTCAATCCGCCGCCAGCGCCTTCCTCGCCTGCGCCGCTTCTCGCTCCTGGCCGGCTTGCGCCAGTGCATCGGCGGCCTTAAGCCAGCGCTGTTGATCGACCGCTGCCGGAATCTGCGTCGGTTTCTGGATCAACACTGCCCAGCCGCCGGATTTTTCGAGGGCTGACTCAAACGAGCTGAAGCTCATCAATTCACGGCGATTCATCCCGGCGCGCAGCAGCACCTTCTGCTTCAAGCGATCGTAGCCGGAGAGGATCGCGTAGCGCGGCTCCGCCCAAAACGCCGAACCCTCGCTGAAACGCACCATCACCGGATACCCGGCCGCCACCTGAGTCAGCAGCGCCGGCAGATTGCTGTCCAGCGGATACACGACCATGCCGTATTCACGGGCAAGGTTCTGCAGATTCTGTTGCAGCTTGTCCTCGGCGCCCGGCAAATGCAGCGGCTTTTCCAGCAGACCCGGCGTGATCACGATGCCCTGCTGCGACAGCAGACTGGCCAGCACTTGCGGCCCGCTTTGATAGGCCTCACCGCGATAGAAGGTGCCACTGAGCTCGACCCGCTCCGGCAGGCGCTTGACCTCTGGCGCCACACTGCCCGCACACCCCACCAATGCTGTTACGCAACCGGCCACCAGCAGCGCCGCGCGAATCCGGGAAAATAGCTGCACCATCGTCACTCTCTTGATCAGTTACCGGTCATCGTGTTCCGGCTTGGTCGAGGATCATAGGACGGCGCCACGCTGCGGTATAGCCCAAAGCGGCAGATGCATCGGTTGCATAGAGCGAACTGATTGGTCCACCGACCTTTGGTCAATAGCCTGAAACACGCCACCGACTAGACTGTCACTCAGACAAGAGCCAAAGAAAGAGCGCCCGACGCAGGGCAAAGAGGAGGCACAGATGAGCCTGACCATGACCATCGTAATGCTGATTGCCGGCTGGCTGGCCGTTGCCGCCGCCATGCTGTGGGGCGTGTTGCGGATTTCCCGCCGCCATCACCACCCGGTACAACCTGCACCGACCAGGAAGTTCGAGAAACACGACGCCCGTCACGCCACCGCGCACTGACTTTTCTGTAACCGACACAAACAAAAAGGCCGCCTGGACTCTCGCGAGTTCAGGCGGCCTTTGGTTTTCCAGCGGTTACGCCTCTGCTGTCAGTTTCTTCTGTTTGGCGCGGCGCGACATCATGTTCAGCACTTCAATCGCAGCCGAGAACGCCATGGCGGCATACACATAACCTTTTGGTACGTGGGCGCCGAAGCCTTCGGCGATCAGCGTCATGCCGATCATGATCAGGAAGCCCAGAGCCAGCATCACCACCGTCGGGTTGTCGTTGATGAACTTGGCCAGCGGATCAGCAGCAAACAGCATCACCAATACCGAGACAACAACTGCAATCACCATGATCGGCAAGTGTTCGGTCATGCCGACAGCGGTAATGATGCTGTCGATCGAGAACACCATGTCCAGCATCAGGATCTGCCCGATGGCGGCGGCAAAGCCCAGAGTCACCTTCGACGTCGCGGTCTTCGGATCTTCCGGTGCCGGGTCCATGCTGTGATGGATTTCCGTGGTGGCTTTCCACAACAGGAACAGGCCGCCGGCGATCAGGATCATGTCCTTCCAGGAGAACGCGTGGCCGAGAATCTCGATGACCGGCGCGGTCAGCTGAACGATGAACGCGATGGTGCTCAACAGTGCCAGACGCATGATCAGCGCCATGCCGATCCCCAGACGACGGGCCTTCTGCCGGTACTGCTCGGGCAATTTGTTGGTCAGGATCGAGATAAAGATCAGGTTATCGATGCCAAGCACGATCTCCATCACCACCAGTGTGGCCAAGGCAATCCAGGCGGTCGGGCTGGCGGCGAGTTCTAACAGATATTCCATGGGTCAGTCCTGACTCTGTGTAAGACGGTTTAGATTTCCTGGGAGGACGATTCGGATTTTTCTTCGTCGTCTTTCGGTTCTTTCTTGCTGATCAGATTGCCGGTGGCATCGCTAAGCGCCTCTTCGGCAACTTTATGCGTGTCGTCGATGGCTTGCTTGGCCGCTTCGGCCGCCTGCCCCATCAGTTGCTGGGCGCTTTTTTCGGCCTGGTCGCAACCGGCCAGTACCAGTAAAGACGCGATCAACAACGCCGTAGTTTTTAGTTTCATGATGCTTCCCTCGATAGAACAGACAGCGCCGTACAGACCGGCCGTCGATGGCTGGGCATTCTAGGGAGACAAACACTTCAGGAAAATTCGTATTTTTAGCGGCTATACTTCGATTTATACGAACTGTATTTGACGGACCGAACCCCATGCTCAATTACCGACAACTGCATTACTTCTGGGTGGTGGCCAAGACCGGCAGCATCGTGCGCGCCTGCGAGCAACTGAACCTGACGCCGCAGACCATCAGCGGGCAGATTTCCCTGCTCGAACAGACCTACGGTATCGAGTTGTTTCAACGGGTCGGCCGGCAACTGGAGCTCACCGAAGCCGGGCGTCAGGCCCTGCCCTACGCCGAGCAAATGTTCCAGCTCGGCGGTGAACTGGAGCTGATGCTGCGCGCCCAGCCCAATGAACAGCAGATCCTGTTCCGGGTCGGCGTGGCAGACGTGGTGCCCAAATCCATCGTCTATCGCCTTATCGCGCCGACCATGGAGTTGAGCGAACCGCTGCGCATCACCTGCCGTGAAGACAAACTCGAACGCCTGCTGGCGGACCTGGCGATCCAGCGCCTGGACCTGGTGATCTCCGACAGCCCGATGCCCTCGCACCTGGACATCAAGGGCTACAGCCAGAAGCTTGGGGAATGCGGGATCAGTTTTTTCGCCACCGCCGAACTGGCAGCGCAATACGGTCAGGATTTCCCGCGCAGCCTGCACGGTGCGCCACTATTGATCCCCGGCGCGGAAACCGTTGTGCGCAGCCGTTTGCAGCGCTGGTTCGCCGAGCAGCAGATTCAGCCAAGGATTGTCGGGGAATTCGATGACAGCGCCTTGATGCAGGCGTTCGGCCAGTCCGGCAGCGGGATTTTCATTGGCCCGAGCGTGATTGCCGATGAGGTGAAGCGTCAGTACGGCGTCGAGTTGATCGGCCAGACCGATGCGGTGAGCGAGTCGTTCTACGCGATCTCGGTGGAACGCAAGGTCAAGCACCCCGGCATCAAAGCGATTACCGAAGGTGCCCGACGCGAGCTGTTTACAGCCTTTTAAGCCGGCGCGCAGACGTCGCGCGGCTTGAGCACCATCAGCACCATGGCGAGGAAAATCGACAGCAGGATGAACCCGGCGGCGGCGAAGCCCACAAAGCCGAGGCCGGCGCTGTCGATCACTCGACCGCCAATGATCGCGCCCAGACCAATCCCGAGGTTGGCCCCGGCAATGTTCAGCGACGCGGCGAAGGCCGGCGCCTCAGGTGCAGCTTTCATCAAGCGCACGTGGCTGACCAGAAACAGCGCCGCCTGAGTCACGCCCCAGATGCCCATCGCCGCCGCCAGACCCAGCGACGAATTGATGTTCGGCACCAGCGCCACCATCCCGGGAATCATGAATGCGCAGAACATCACCGACGCCATCAGCGGATGACGATCCACCGCACGACCGCCCAGCGAGTTGCCGATCAGACCGACCGCGCCAAAGCCCATCAGGCACCAGCCGACCACGGTGCCATTGAAGCCGGCCAGACGCTCGAGGATGTCCGCCAGATAGGTGTAGGCGGTGAACATGCCGCTGAACACCAGGATCGACAGCAGTACATGGCCCAGCATCAGCGGGCTGCGCAGGATCTTGAACTGCGAGGCGAAACTGACCTGATGCTGGTGCAGGCTGGTTTTCGGCAGATAGACAAACAGCAGCAGCGCCTTGGCGAACGCGATCACCGCCAGAATGGCGAACGCACTGCGCCAGCCGAACGCATCGGAAATCAGCGTGCCGACCGGAATGCCGAACACGGTGGCGCAGACGATGCCGAAGCCGATCTTGGCGATCGCGCGACCGGCGAAGTCCGGGCCGACGATGTCCACCGCCGTTTCACTGGCCAGCGCCCAGAACACCGGCAGCCCCAGCGCCGGGATCAGTCGGGCAATCGCCATGACCCAGATGTTCGGCGCCAATGCCGCGACGGTATTGGCCAGACCGAACATGATCAGGATGGTGATGAACAGTTTGCGGCGCTCGAAGCGGGCGAAATATGCGGTCAAGAAAGGACCGAACATCGCCACGGTGAAAGCGAATAGAGTCACCAGCAACCCGGCCTGCGGGATGGTGACGGCGAGGTCGCGGGCAATCGCCGGCAGCAGGCCGACGATGACGAACTCCGTGGTCAGCACCGTGAACCCGGCGGCAGACAACAGAAGGATGGGCAACAGCATGAGGAACTCCAGCAAAACGAAGACACCAGCGTTGACCCGAGGGCCCGCTGGCAGAACTTGAAAATAAGGATGCGCAATCTTAACAGAGTGTTTCCCGAGTGACTTGCACAAACCTGTCTAAGTTGCAGAGGGATCGGGTGGCAGATCGTCACAGGTCTGAAGGATCCGGACGACGCTGTGATAAAGTCCGCGCCCTGCAAAACGTACACCCTGTTCAACCACCCGTTTAACGGTGTGGCTGGCGCGTCAGTCCTTTCGGTTTGTGTCCGTGGCCTGCCCCCGATCAATCGCCCGGATCACGTAACCTTGCACCCTATAAAAACAGAGATGCCGTTATGACCGCTTCATCCCCTTCTCTATTGCAACGTCTTAAAAGCCTCAGCCTGGTCACCCAGATCCTGATCGGCCTGATTGCCGGCATCGCCCTTGCGCTGTTCGCGCCGGAAGCGGCCAAAGGCACGGCCTTCATCGGCAAGGTGTTCGTCTCGGCCCTGAAAGCCGTGGCGCCGATCCTGGTGTTCGTGCTGGTCATGGCCTCGATCGCCAACCACAAGCACGGCCAGGAAACCCACATCCGGCCGATTCTGTTCCTGTATCTGCTGGGCACCTTCGCCGCCGCCGTGGTCGCGGTGATTGCCAGCATGATGTTCCCGTCGCATCTGGTGCTGTCCACCGACAACATCGCGGTAAGTGCGCCGGGCGGCATCAGTGAAGTGCTGCAAAGCCTGTTGCTGAGCGTGGTCGACAATCCGGTGAGCGCACTGATGAACGCCAACTTCATCGGCATTCTGGCCTGGGCCATCGGCATGGGCGTGGCGATCCGGCACGCCGGTGACACTACACGCGAAGTGCTGGGTGATCTGTCCAACGGCGTGACAGTGATTGTCCGGGTCGTGATCCGTTTTGCGCCGCTGGGTATTTTCGGCCTGGTGGCATCGACCCTGGCCACCTCCGGATTTGGTGCATTGATCGGTTACGCGCACCTGCTGGCGGTGCTGCTCGGCTGCATGCTGTTCGTGGCGCTGGTGATGAACCCGTTGATCGTGTTCTGGAAGCTGCGTCGCAATCCGTACCCGCTGACGCTCCAGTGCCTGCGTGAAAGCGGCATCACTGCGTTTTTCACCCGCAGCTCGGCGGCGAACATTCCGGTCAACCTGGAATTGAGCAAGCGCCTGGGCCTGCATGAAGACACCTACTCGGTGTCGATCCCGCTCGGCGCCACCATCAACATGGCGGGTGCGGCGATCACCATCACCGTGCTGACCCTCGCCGCCGTGCACACCTTGGGTATCGCCGTGGACATCCCGACCGCGATCCTGCTCAGCGTCGTCGCTGCGATCTGCGCCTGCGGTGCCTCGGGCGTGGCCGGTGGTTCGCTGCTGCTGATCCCGCTGGCGTGCAGCCTGTTCGGCATCCCGAGCGAAATCGCCATGCAGGTGGTGGCCGTCGGTTTCATCATCGGCGTGCTGCAGGATTCGGCCGAGACGGCGCTGAACTCCTCCACCGACGTGCTGTTCACCGCCGCCGCGTGCCTGGGCGAAGAGCAGAAAGCCCAGCGTCCGGCGTAAAAACCCGGCGCAACAAAAAGCCCGCCAAGGCGTAAACCTTGGCGGGCTTTTTGTTGAAGAACGTTTTAGAACGCGCCCATGTAATCGCGCTTGCCTACTTCCACACCGTTGTGACGCAGCAATGCGTAGGTGGTGGTGACGTGGAAGAAGAACTGCGGCAGGCCGTAGCTCAGCAGGTAAGCCTGGCCACTGAAGCGCTTCTCTTTCGGGGTGCCCGGGCGAGTCACGATCTCGATGCCTTCCTTGCCATTGATCTGCTCTGGCTTGATCTCGCCGATGAAGGCCAGAACCTTGGCGATCAGCGCTTGCAGTTCGGCGAAGGTGGTTTCGGTGTCGTCATATTTCGGGATTTCGATTTCGGCCAGACGCGAGGACACGCCCTTGGCGAAGTCCACGGCGATCTGCACCTGACGCACCAGCGGGAACATGTCCGGGTACAGACGCGCTTGCAGGAAGGCGTTCGGGTCGATGTTTTTCTCGGTGGCGTGGGCTTCAGCCTTTTTCAGCACATCGCTCAGGGCGTTGAGCATTTGTTGAAAAACCGGGACGGATGCGGCGTACAGGGAAATGGTCATGGCAGTCTCACGTGGTGGCTGGTTGAATCGTGGGGGCGATTATAGCCATGCTCGCAGGGCGGCGCGGCTTGTCTTTTATCCAGCAAGGATTAGGCTAGGCGCCTTCGACTGCAGAGGGAACGCGCGATGACCACCGAATTTGAAACCCGCTCCGACGAACCTCGGCTCAACGCCACGGAAATCCGCATTCTGGGCTCGTTGATCGAGAAACAGGCCACCAGCCCGGAAACCTACCCGTTGACCCTCAACGCGCTGGTGCTGGCCTGCAACCAGAAAACCAGCCGGGAACCGGTGATGAACCTGACCCAGGGCCAGGTCGGCCAGAGCCTGCGCGCTCTCGAAAGCCGCGGTTTCGCCAAACTGGTGATGGGCAGTCGCGCCGACCGCTGGGAGCACAAGGTCGACAAGGCGCTGGAGCTGGTGCCGGCGCAATTGATTCTGACCGGATTGATGTTCCTGCGCGGCCCGCAGACCGTCAACGAACTGCTGACCCGCAGCGGTCGCATGCATGAGTTTGAAGATTCAGAACAAGTGGTGCATCAGCTGGAACGCCTGATCGCCCGGGAGCTGGCGGTATTGATTCCACGTCAGGCCGGCCAGCGCGAAGATCGCTACACCCACGCACTGGGCGATCCGGCGGACATCGAGGCGATTATCGCGGCGCGGCAGAGTCCGAGTGATCGCGGGGCTGCCAGCGGCGTGTCAGTGGAGCGCATCGAAGAGCTGGAAGCGCGGATTGCAGCACTGGAAGAGCGTCTGGCCCGCCTCGAAGAATAAGCGCACCGGGGCGGCGTTATTCGCCGTCCCAGTAATCCACCCCGTCCGCCTGCCGCGCCACCGCGACGAATCCCGAGGCATTGCCTTCGGCATCGACGCTGAAGTTGTCCATCACCGCGTATTTGTTCGAATCCGGGTACTCGCAGATTTCCGGTTGCTGCTGGGTGCTGACCGCCAGATAGCGCAGCTCCGCAGCACTGGTATTGATGATCTGATGCGCGGCTTCCGGGCCGCCCGGCGGACAGGCGATCACGTCACCGGCGCGGATCGGGAAACGTTCGGCGCCGAGGCGCACCTCCCCTTCCCCGGCCACCACGTAAAACATTTCCTCATTGACCCGATGACTGTGAAACGGACTGCCGCGCATGCCCGGCGGCAGCGCATACAGACGATATCCGAGCTTCTGCGCGCCCAATTGCTGGCCGACCCGGGCGAACCGTTGCTGATAACGCCCGGCGGTTTCGCCCTCGGGGGACAGGGCTTCGGGAAGCGGTTCGAGTTCGACGTCATTCAGGTTGAGAATGGGCGGATGCATGCAAACCTCGGCTTTTGTGATGGGCAAGTCTGTGCTTGCTGATCCGGCAGTATAGGCAACGACAAATCCGGGCGAATATGCCGTTGCTCAGGCTCCATCAGCTACGGGCAAACGCCACCGCCGCATCGAACTGCTCGACAGTCGGCCGCACGCCGGTGTACAGCACGAACTGCTCCAGCGCCTGGATCGCTATCACTTCCAGCCCGGTGATCACTTTTTTGCCTTCGGCACGACCGCGCACGATCAGCGGGGTTTCCGAGGGGATCGCCACCACATCGAACACGGTGTCGGCAGACTTGATCACATCCACCTCAAAAGAAAGCTGACCCGCTTCCGGACCGCCATCCATCCCGACCGGAGTTACGTTGATCAACATCTGCGGGCGCTCGTCACCCAGTTCCGCCTGCCAGCGATAGCTCAGGGAATCCGCCAGCGCGCGGCCGGCGCGCTCGTTGCGGGCCACGATCAAACCATTTTTGTAACCGCCATCGCGCAAGGCACTGGCCACAGCCTTGGCCATGCCGCCGCTGCCGCGCAGGGCGAAAGTCGTGTCCTTCGGCACCGCGTGGGTTTCCAGCAACTGAGCAATGGCGATGTAATCGGTGTTGTAGGCCTTGAGATGGCCGTTGGTGTTGACGATGGTGTTGATCGACTGGATCGCCGCCGCCGAAGCATCCAGTTCATCGACCAGCGCAATGCAGGCTTCCTTGAACGGCATCGACACGCCGCAACCGCGAATCCCCAGCGCGCGGATCCCGCCGACCGCACCGGGAAGGTCCTGGCTGCTGAACGCCTTGTAGTAGAAATTCAGACCCAGTTGTTCATACAAATGGTTATGAAAACGCAGACCGAAATTCCCGGGACGCCCAGACAGGGACATGCACAATTGGGTGTCTTTGTTGGGGTTCATCTGCATGGGAGGCTCCTTCGAATGCACTTTCGGATGGACGGGATTAGCCAGGCCATCGGGTTCTGAACGATCATAAGGCGGTCTGTTCCGGGCATCACAGCCGATGCCGGAAATCCGGTAAACAAACCGGTACAGACCTTACACAAAATTTACCTAGCGGCCGTGCTGTTTTTCAAAATGTTGCTGTCTTAGAAGTATCCCCGCGCCATCCCGAGCCTGTTGCAGGTTCGGACGCCGGGTCGAAGAACCGAGGAATTATCATGATTCGTAAACTCCCCATCGTGGCCTTGTTGATTGGTGCATTCGCGATCACGGGTCAGGCAGAAGCCCACGGCGGTGGCTGGCAGGGCCCGGCGGTATTTGGTGCGATCGTCGGCTCGGCCATCATCGGCTCGGCGCTCATCAACCAGGATCGGCCGGTGTACGTCCAACAGCCTGTTTACGCTCAACCGGCACCGGTCTACGTGCAGCAACCGCCGCCACCGGTCTACTACCAGCCGGCCCCGGTTTATGTGCAGCAACCGGTCTACGTCCAACCGGCCCCGGTCTATTACGGCCCGCCGCGCGGTTATTACGGCCGGCCACACTATTACGGTGGCCCGCGCTGGTAACCGGCACACGAAGCCCCGCTTGAGAGCGGGGCTTTTTATTGCTCGCAGATTATTGCCCACGGAAAAGCCAACCGTCCGTCGGCCAAGGTCTGAAAAAATCTCGCCAAAGTCGCTGTGGGGACAGTTTGAACCGTTAAAGTCGGCATGATGGACTCGACCGTCGGGGGCAAAATACAAACGGTCATCTATTTGTCATGACGGAACCGCACTCTGAATCCGTCCGCATACAACAGGTTGATAACAACAAGGACGACTTGAATGCCTACACAGAATCCACACCGCATCGTCGGTTTATGCACCTCGAGCAAGGTCTACAACGCCCTGACCGAACTCAAGCACCTGGAAGGCCACCGCACGGCGAAGTTTCTCTCGCTACTGGCGGAAAACCTGGTGCGCAAGGGTTTTCTCAACGAACACGAGATTGTGCACATGCTCGATCAAGTGGTGGATTGAGCCAGTCCTCACTGGCATCAATGACCACTATCGAAAGCGTTGATTGTTCCTGAAAAGGCCAATTCCCTAAGGTAGCTCCATAGATTGATGGAGGTACTTCTCATGGCTCAGGTTCAAATCATGTCCGTTATCGGCAGCGCCGTTCCCGCATCGCTCAGAGAGCTGGGCTTGCTCGCCTGCTGGTATCTGGTTCGCGACGGCGAGCCGGTCAGCGGCCCGCTCACGTCCTTGCCGGCCGCCCAGGCACTGTCACAGCAACTGGTCAACGATCCGTTCAAGGCCTAAGGCAGCTGCACTTTCGGTTTGCTCTCGATGAACAGCGCCCAGCTCGACATGAACAGGGCCGCGATCAGCGGCCCGATCACAAAGCCGTTGAGCCCGAAGACGGCCAATCCGCCCAGGGTCGAGATCAGGATCATGTAGTCCGGCATCCGGGTGTCCTTGCCCACCAGGATCGGGCGCAACAGGTTATCCACCAGACCGATCACGAATACCCCGAACAACCCCAGCACCACCCCCTGCCAGATCATCCCGCTGAGCAGAAAGTACGCCGCGACCGGTACCCAGACAATTCCCGCCCCCACCGCCGGCAGCAACGACAGAAACGCCATCAGCACCGCCCAGAGCAATGAGCTGGGAATGTCGAGAAACCAGAAAATCGCCCCGCCCAGCGCACCCTGCGTGATCGCCACCAGCAGATTGCCCTTCACCGTCGCGCGCACCACCCGATTGAATTTCAGCTGCAAACGACGTTTGTGATGCTCCTCGAGCGGTATCGCCGTGCGCACCTTGCGCGCCAGTTCGGCGCCGTCGCGCAGGAAGAAAAACAACAGGTACAACATGATGAAAAAACTCACCACGAATTCGAACGTGCCCTGGCCGAAACTGAACGCCTGGCTTGCCAGCACCTGACTGCCCTGCATGGAAGCCTTGACGATCTTCTCGCGCAAGGCATTGAGTTCACCCATGCCGAAGCGGTCGAGCAAGTGTTGAAAGTACGGCGGCAGGCTGTGCTTGAACTGCGCCAGATAGGCGCCGATATCGAGCTTGCCGCTCTCGATATTGTCGTAAAGCGTCGCCCCTTCCTGCACCAGCAGCACGCTGATGACGATCACCGGCAGGATCGCGATCACCAGGCAGATGCTCAAAGTACACAGCGATGTGAGATTGCGTTGCCAGCCGAATTTCAGTTGCAACTGGCGCTGCATCGGTGCGAACAGGATGCCGAGGATCACCGCCCAGAACACCGCGCCGTAGAACGGCAGCAGGATCCAGATAAAAGCGACCGTCACCAGAAACAGCAGCACGGTGAGGGATTTGAATTGCAGACTCTTTTGGTTCATGTCCGGTCCAGGTCAGTCAGGCGCCACCCGCGCCCGTCCCGTTTAGTCAGCCAGCGTCAGCGCGAGTGCCCTGTTTCTTCATGGAGCATAGATCCAGATCAATAAACCCTCGGCGCAACTGCTCTACCCTGCCGCGCTTTTGCGACCGACGCCGCCATGACGACCTCCTTCACCCCCGAACTGCTCGCCCCCGCCGGCACCCTGAAAAACATGCGCTACGCCTTCGCCTACGGGGCCGATGCAGTGTATGCCGGCCAGCCGCGCTACAGCCTGCGGGTGCGCAACAACGAGTTCGATCACGCCAATCTCGCGCTCGGCATCCGTGAAGCCCAGGCCCAGGGCAAGCGCTTCTACGTGGTGGTCAACATCGCGCCGCACAACGCCAAGCTGAAGACCTTCCTCAAGGATCTTGCACCAGTGATCGAGATGGCGCCGGATGCGCTGATCATGTCCGACCCCGGACTGATCATGCTGGTACGCCGACACTTTCCGCACATGCCAATCCACCTGTCGGTGCAGGCCAACACGGTGAACTGGGCGAGTGTCGAGTTCTGGCAGCAACAAGGGCTGAGCCGAATCATCCTGTCCCGTGAACTGTCGCTCGAAGAGATCGGCGAAATCCGCGAACAAGTGCCGGGCATGGAGCTGGAAGTGTTCGTCCACGGCGCACTGTGCATGGCCTACTCCGGCCGCTGCCTGCTCTCGGGTTACATGAACAAGCGCGACGCCAATCAGGGCACCTGCACCAACGCCTGCCGCTGGAAATACTCGGCGCAGGAGGCCACTGAAAACCAGCTCGGCGAGATCGTGCAGACCTTCGAACCGCAACCGACCCTCGGCCTCGGCGCCCCCACCGATCAGGTGTTCCTGTTGCAGGAAGCCAACCGTCCCGGCGAACTGATGCCGGCCTTCGAAGACGAACACGGCACCTACATCATGAACGCCAAGGACCTGCGCGCGGTACAGCACGTCGAACGCCTGACCCGCATGGGCGTGCACTCACTGAAGATCGAAGGCCGGACCAAATCGCACTTCTATTGCGCACGCACCACCCAGGTCTATCGCCGGGCCATCGACGATGCGGTGGCCGGCCGCGAATTCAACCGCAGCCTGATGACCGATCTGGAATCCCTCGCCCAGCGCGGCTACACCGAAGGTTTCCTGCGCCGCCATGTGCATGACGAATACCAGAACTATCAGAACGGCAGCTCAGTGTCGG
The DNA here is from genome assembly GCF_004368175.1 of Pseudomonas sp. CH235. Taxonomy (NCBI): domain Bacteria; kingdom Pseudomonadati; phylum Pseudomonadota; class Gammaproteobacteria; order Pseudomonadales; family Pseudomonadaceae; genus Pseudomonas; species Pseudomonas sp. CH235. The sequence goes on along the minus strand of NZ_RRZJ01000014.1, from coordinate 46,988 downwards.
AGCGTCAGCAGTTTGTGGGTGAACTGACCGGCGAGCGCCGGGATCGACTGGCCGAGGTCAAGGTGAAAAACCGCTTCGCACTGGGCGATCATCTGGAACTGATGACGCCCAAGGGCAACTTCCATTTTGATCTGCATGAACTGCAGAACCTGAAAGGTGAAGCCATCGACGTGGCGCCGGGGGACGGGCACACGGTGTACCTGCCGATTCCGGATGCGGTGGATTTGCGCTTCGGGTTATTGATGCGGGATATCGGCGCCGCCTAATTATCCAATCCGCCCTACTCAGAGTAGAAACCTCCAATCGGGCAAGGCGACATGGATGGCGGCCATCAAGACTTGTCGAGTAACGCCGATAAACAGAGAGATCAAAAAACACTTCCCTTGCCAGGAATCGATCACAAAATGACGGCGGGGCAACCAAGTGCTTGGCCTACAAGGAGCGTTATCCAATGCTAGACCTCATATACATCGTCGAAGACCAGCCTGCATCCGCCCCCTCTGAAATAGATGACTCACGCTACACCCCAAACTTCACACTCTCAGGTCAAGACCCTGCGCTCCTGAGTGCAAAACCCAACTATTCAGGGCCAACTGCGGCTGCGCTAGCGGCCCTGTCCGCGTCGTCATTCCTGACTCCTATGCTGCCAATTTCTCTGATAGCTGGCGCCGCTGCAGCGGGTGCAGCAAGCATTGGCGGATCGCTTTTCACAAAAGATCGCAGTGCCACACCCGAGCAACCGCTCCCAGTCATAACAGAGGAATCACGTTCGCTCGCAGCGTACATACGACACCATTCGTTGTCCCGCAGCCAAGCAAAAGACGCTGGATATCGCTTCCAGCCTGGGCACCCCGTTGTTGGCAAGGCGTACCGTAAACACCCACTGAATGACTACCCAAATCCGGAAAATGGGAAACTGTACATCCCAAGCGACAGCTACGATGCAATCCTTCTGGAAGAGCGCGAGTCAGAACTGATCAAGCTGCTAGTCCATCTCGGGGCTACGAAAATCAGCATTACCAAAAAAGCCTCGGACAAAACCCGCAATACCATTACCGGAGGAGTGTCGGTGCAAGCCGGCTCCCTGGGAGGTGGAGATGCCAGTTACATGGGTAAAACTGAGCGCGACACTGACACACTCGACACTCGTGAATTCTCGCTAACTGGCAGATCCTGGAAAGCAGACAGCAAAGCCGATCGAGACAACTTCTTTTGGCTTTCCTACGAGCCATCCTGGAAGGCTGTCGTATTCGCCCGCGAAGTCGGCGGGTGCCTGACAGCCTCACTGGAAATAAAAGAGACCACGTCATTCTCCACGGACAAAAACCTGGAACTGTCAGTTAAGGCAAAACTAGTTGAAGTCGGCGCACAGGCAGGCAATTCGAATCTGGAAGCTGAAGAAAAAACATATTTCGTAAAAGCAGAATTCGCGCCGGTAAACCATAGCGCCGATGGTTGATGCAAGACCGTCAAGTCGCCCCGTATCCCTCATGAGGGGTCATGGGTGAAGGTGATTGCTTTATCCAGCGAACTCCTCGCGCAACATCGCCACAAATGCCTCACGCGCCGGGTGCACCCCGGCGTTTTCATGCCAGTAGAACAAGTTGTCGATGGCCGCCAGTTCCGGGAATTCGTAACCCGCACACCCCGCGCCTTTGGCGTATTGCTCGAACACGCCTTTAGGCACCAGGGCCACGCCGGCGCCGGCACTCACGCAACCGACAATCGCCCCGTAACTGGCCAGACTGACAATCGGCAACGCCAGGCCCTTACGCAACAGCCAGTGCTCCAACGCGGCGCGATACGGACAGCCTTGCGGCCACATGAACACGGTTTTGTCCTGCAAATCGTCGAGGTCGCGCACCGGCCCGAACGAGGTCGATGCGATCAGCAGCAATTCTTCGCGATACATCGGCGTGCGCTTGAGCTGCGAGCGCTCGACGTCCACCGCAACGATCGCGCCGTCGAGTCGATGGCTGACGGTATCGTCGAGCAGTTGCCCCCAGGTGCCGGTGGTCAGTTCCAGCGCCACGTTCGGGTAGCGCTTGTGAAATTTTGCCAGCAGGCGCGGCAAACGCCCGGTCGCCGAAGATTCGATGGCGCCGATGCGTAGCGGCCCGGAAGGTTCGGCGGCAGGATCGACTGCGCGCTTGGCTTCAGCCGTCAGTGCCAGAATCTTCTCTGCATAAGCGAGAAAGGTCTGCCCCGCCGGACTGATCCGCAGCCCGCGCCCTTCGCGCAGAAACAACGCCACACCCAGTTCCGCTTCCAGGGATTTGATCCGTGCCGTGATATTCGACGGGACGCAAAACAGCTTTTCAGCCGCTTTGGCGATGCTGCCGACCTCGGCCACGGTCTTGAACATGCGGATCTGCGCCAGCTCCATAATTCGTCACTCACAGTGAATGGTTGGCGCAGTATAAGTCAGTTGTGACGAATGATTGACCGCCCGGATACTTGGCGCATCAACCCTCTTGGTGCCTCGCTCATGCCTTCCACTTCGCCTTTGAAAATTCTGTTGGCCATGGCTTTCGTGGTCGGTTGCTGGGCCTATTCGCCGACCGGCATCCACATCGGCCTGCAAGCCTACGACCCCGGTCATCTGGCCTTGCTGCGGTTTCTGCTGGCGTCGCTTTTCATGGCGGTGATTGCAGGTTTCAAGGGCATTCATCTGCCGCGCCTGCAGGATTTGCCGCTGTTGTTTGCCCTGGGCTTCTTTGCCGTCAGCCTGCATCACGTGGTGCTGAACATTGGTCAGCAAAGCGTCAGCGCTGGCGCGTCGAGTGTGCTGGCGCAATCGACGCCACTGTTCAGCACGCTGCTGGCGCGGTTCCTGTTCAAGGATCGGGTCAGCGTCTGGCGCTGGGGTTGTGTGTTGCTGGGATTCGTCGGCGTGGTGATCGTGGTCAGCGGCGATCGCGGCCTCGGCAGCCTCGACGCGCACGGTTTATTGATCCTGCTGGCCGCCGTGTCATGGAGCGTTTACTTCGCTCTGCAAAAACACCACGCCGGACGCTACGACGGGCTGACGCTGGTTTGTTACACGGTGTGGTCCGGCACACTGTTGCTGTTGATCTACTTGCCGGGGCTGGCCGACAGCGTGGCCAGTGCGCCACTGCGGGTGCAATGGGCGGTGCTGGGTCTGGGCGTGTTTCCCAGCGCCCTCGCCTATCTGGCGTGGGCATTCGTGCTCAAGCATGTGGATCTGAGTCGGGCGACGATGACGCTGTACCTGATTCCGCCGACCGCGATGGGGATTGCCTCGGTGGGTTTAGGTGAGCGCCCGACGCTATTGGTGCTGGTGGGCTCGGCGGTAGTGCTGATCAGTGTCCTGGCGTTGAATCTGGAGCGGCCGACGGTGGTGCGGGCCATAGAGACTTGAGTCGCGGCGGCGTTAGGCGCCGCCCGCCGAAAACCGGTCACGACTATTGGTCAGGTGCAGCCACATCGCCGCACGCGCCGCGTCCGGGTCCTGACGCTTGATCGCATTGAGGATCGCTTCATGCTCAAGATTCGCCAGTTGCCCGAGCTTGCTCAAATCCACCGCCCCGCGCTCGGCCGCGTTGACCCGGGTGCGCGGGATCATTGCGCTGCCCAGGTGCTGCATGATTTCGGTGAAGCAGACATTGCCGGTGGCTTCGGCAATCAGCAGGTGGAAGCGCCGGTCGGCCTCGACGCAACTGTCGTTGTTGGCCAATAGACGCTGATAGTCGTCCAGCGCCTGACGCATCTGCGCCAGTTGTTGCTCGGTGCGGCGCTGCGCAGCCAGTGCCGCCGCTTGCGTCTCCAGTCCCATGCGCAATTCGAGAATGCTGCGCACGCCCAGCGCGGTGTCGACATTCAGCCGCAATCCCTGCTCCGGCGCGCGCTCGATCACGAAGGTGCCGATGCCGTGCCGCGTCTCCACCAGCCCCGACGCCTGCAATTTTGAAATCGCCTCACGCACCACGGTGCGACTGACGCCGTGTTCCTGAACGATCGAGTTTTCCGACGGCAACTTGTCACCGGGCAACATCCGGCCGAGCAGGATGCTCTGGGTGAGTTTTTCCACCAGATCATGGGCCAGGTTGTGCGCGCGTTTACGAGCGGGAGCGTCGAGGTCTTCTTGCATGGTCGGTTCCGGTGATCGAGGCAAACCGATCGTAGCACTGGCGGCGATGACTTGTATGAGCTCCTATGAATTTCGGGGCTCAACTTGTATGACAACACTCGATTTTAGCTACAAAATTTTCCACTGCGCCGAACAATCGCCTCACGATCACTGGCATAGAATGCTCTGCCATATTTAATACAACCCTTACCAAAGCCAACAAACAAGGCACTTTAAATCTTAAAAAGCATAAAAACCGCCTCCCGTAGACAAATTTGATTGAGCACACCCGCTTGTAGGACAAAAAAATCTAGTTGTATGATGTCTATCAACAACGCAGCACCCAGCCACACCCCGCATAAAAATAACGAGTGGGAGAAAACCAAGTGAAATCATCCATTGCCGGGATGAACGAGGGGGCCGATTCCGTGCTGTCCTCCGCCATTGCCAAAGTCAAACGCCACGTCCTGCCGCTGTTCGTCATCATGTTCATCGTTAATTACATTGACCGGGTGAACATCGGCTTCGTCCGCACCCACATGGAACACGACCTCGGCATCGGTGCCGCGGCCTACGGTTTCGGTGCCGGACTGTTCTTCATCGGTTACGCGCTGTTCGAGGTCCCCTCCAACATGCTGCTGCAAAAGGTCGGCGCGCGAATCTGGCTGACCCGCATCATGCTCACCTGGGGCCTGGTGGCCGCCGGCATGGCGTTCATCCAGAACGAAACCCACTTCTACATCCTGCGATTTCTGTTGGGCGTGGCCGAGGCCGGATTCTTTCCCGGGGTGATCTACTACTTCACCCGCTGGTTGCCGGGGGCCGAGCGCGGCAAGGCGATTGCGATCTTCCTCAGCGGTTCGGCCGTGGCCTCGCTGATTTCCGGCCCGTTGTCCGGTCTGCTGTTGCAGATCGAAGGTCTGGGCATGCACGGCTGGCAGTGGATGTATTTCATTGAAGGGATGTTCTCGGTTGGCCTGTGCGTATTCGTCTGGTTCTGGCTCGACGCCAAACCCCACGATGCGAAATGGCTGACCCGCGCCGAGCAGGATGCGCTGGTCAAAGCGATCGACGATGAACAGAAAGCCCGCGAAGCCGCGACCCCGATCCGGCCGTCGCTGGGCAAACTGCTCAAGGATCGCCAGATCATCCTGTTCTGCCTGATCTACTTCTTCATTCAATTGACCATCTACGCCGCGACGTTCTGGCTGCCGAGCATCATCAAGAAGATGGGCGAGATGAGCGACTTCCAGGTCGGCCTGTTCAACTCGATTCCGTGGCTGCTGTCGATCATCGGCATGTATGCGTTCGCCTCATTCTCGGCGAAGTGGAAACACCAGCAGGCGTGGGTCGCCACTGCATTGCTGATCGCCGCTGCGGGGATGTTCATGTCCACCACCGGCGGGCCGATCTTTGCCTTCGTCGCGATCTGCTTTGCCGCACTGGGTTTCAAATCCGCGTCGTCGCTGTTCTGGCCGATCCCGCAGGCCTATCTCGATGCGCGGATCGCCGCTGCCGTGATCGCGCTGATCAACTCGGTGGGCAACCTCGGCGGCTTCGTCGCCCCGACCACGTTCGGCTTGCTGGAACAACACACCGGTTCAATCCAGGGCGGCCTCTATGGTCTGGCCGCGACCTCGATCATCGCCGCGATCATCGTGTTCGCCGCCCGCATGACACCCAAATCCGCACCTGAAGTCGCCGTGGCCGATGCCGCGCCGAAACACGCTTGAAAGGACAATCCCAAATGACCGCACACGACATCGCCAAAGCCCCGATCATCACCGAGATGCAAGTCATCCCGGTAGCCGGCCACGACGGCATGCTGCTCAACCTGAGCGGCGCCCACGGGCCGTTTTTCACCCGCAACATCGTCATCCTCAAGGACAACGCCGGCCACACCGGGGTCGGTGAAGTGCCCGGCGGCGAACGTATCCGCCAGACTCTTGAAGACGCGCGCAGTCTGGTGGTCGGCAGCCCGATCGGCACGTATCAGAAGATCCTCAACCAAGTGCGCCAGACCTTTGCCGACCGCGATGCCGGTGGCCGTGGCCTGCAAACCTTCGACCTGCGCATCACCATTCACGCGGTCACCGGGCTGGAAGCCGCCCTGCTCGACCTGCTCGGCCAGCATCTCGACGTGCCGGTGGCGGCATTGCTCGGCGAAGGCCAGCAGCGTGATGAAGTGAAGATGCTCGGTTACCTGTTCTACGTGGGCGATCGTCGGGAAACCGACCTCGCCTACCGCAGCGAACCGGATGCCGACAATGACTGGTTCCGCGTGCGTCACGAGAAAGCCATGACCGCCGACGCCGTGGTGCGCCTGGCCGAGGCTGCCCACGCGCGTTATGGCTTCAAGGACTTCAAGCTCAAGGGCGGCGTACTCAGCGGTGATGCGGAAATCGAAGCGGTGACCGCACTGGCCGAGCGCTTCCCCGACGCCCGCATTACCCTCGATCCGAACGGTGCGTGGTCATTGAAAGAAGCGATCCGTCTGTGCCGCGACCAGCATCATGTGCTGGCCTACGCCGAAGACCCGTGCGGTGCGGAAAACGGCTATTCGGGCCGTGAAGTGATGGCTGAATTCCGCCGCGCCACCGGGCTGAAAACCGCCACCAACATGATCGCCACCGACTGGCGTGAAATGGGCCATGCGATCCAGTTGCAGTCGGTCGACATTCCGCTGGCCGACCCGCATTTCTGGACCATGCAGGGTTCGGTGCGCGTGGCGCAGATGTGCCACGAATGGGGCCTGACCTGGGGCTCGCACTCCAACAACCACTTCGACATTTCCCTGGCGATGTTCACCCACGTCGCGGCCGCCGCACCGGGCGACATCACCGCCATCGATACCCACTGGATCTGGCAGGACGGCCAGCGCCTGACCAAGGCACCGCTGCAAATCGTCGACGGCTGCGTGCAAGTGCCGAAGAAACCGGGGCTAGGCGTCGAGCTGGACATGGATCAGGTGGCCAAGGCCCACGAACTCTATAAAGACATGGGGCTCGGCGCGCGGGATGACAGCGTGGCGATGCAGTTTCTGATTCCGGGCTGGACGTTCGATAACAAGAAGCCGTGCCTGGTGCGCTAAGCCTGCGCAGCCTCCAACAGCCAGTGCCTGAACGCCGCCATTGCCGACGTCTCCGGCCGTGACTGCAAGCGCGTCAGCCAATAGCTGCCGGTGGTGATTTCGATGGCAAAGGGTTGGCGGATCAGGTCCGCCGCCAGTTGCCGGGCAAACATCAACGGCGGCGCCAGTGCCACCCCACCGCCCTGCAACGCCGCTTCCATCATCGCCAACGACGAGTCGAACACGATGCTCTGGGGCGGCGCAGCATGGGTCGCCAGACCCGCCGCGTGAAACCATTCCGGCCACTCATCGGTGCGATAGGAGCGCAGCAAACGCTGCTGCAGAAGATCCCCCGGCGTGTGCAGTTGCCGGGCGATTTCCGGCACGCACAGCACCGACAACGGCGCCTCCAGCAAACGGGTCGCCTCGATACCGTGCCACGCCCCGGCGCCAAACCGGATCGCGTAATCCAGCCCTTCGGCGGCGACGTCCACCCGGTTGTTGTTGGTCGACAGTCGCAAATCTATGAGCGGATGTTTCGCCTGAAAGTCTGCCAGCCTCGGCAACAGCCATCCCACCGCGAAGGTGCCTACCGCACCGACCGTGAGCATTTCCCGATATTGCCCGCCCGCCAGACGCTCGAGCATCTGCGCGATATGATCGAACGACGTGGTCAGCACCGGCAGCAGGGTTTCGCCCTCGCCGGTCAGCATCAGCCCACGGGGCAGGCGTTTGAACAGGATCACGCCGAGTTGCGCTTCCAGGCTTTTGACCTGATGGCTGACGGCCGCCTGGGTTACGCACAACTCCACGGCCGCACGAGTGAAGCTCAGGTGGCGCGCAGAGGCTTCAAAGGCGCGTAATGCATTCAAGGGCAATTGAGGTCGAATCATGCCAAATCCCAAATTTTTCTAATGGCTCATCCGAGTTTTCATCGTTTGTCGAAAGACGCCGGACTGCCTAGATTTGGCGGCGCCGATCAGCCGGCCCGACGGAAAACGCTCGCAGTGTAGCGGGATAACACCATCAACACTCATGGAGAGTGGTTCACGCATGTCTTCGATCAACCTGAACAAACTCAAGTCCTACAGCGCTTTTGGACTTTTCTTCAGCGCTGCCACCTGCCTGGCCGCCCCGCAAACCGACGATCAGCTGCAGGCGCTGGTCAAGGCCACCGTGACCCCGGTCATGCAGCAACAGGACATTGCGGGGCTGGCCGTGGCCGTGACCGTCGATGGCAAGGCACATTACTTTAACTACGGTGTCGCTGACAAAAGCACCGGGCAAGCGGTGAATGAAAACACCCTGTTCGAAATCGGCTCGGTGAGCAAAACCTTCACCGCAACCCTCGCCGCCTACGCCCAGGCCAGCGGCAAACTGGAGTTCTCCGACAAGGCCAGCCAGCACTGGCCCGAACTGAAAGGCAGCGCCTTCGACCACATCAGCCTGCTGCAACTGGGCACCTACAGCGCCGGCGGCCTGCCGCTGCAATTCCCGGAGGCTGCGGATTCTTCCGACAAGATGCTCGGCTATTACCAACAGTGGAAACCGACGTATCCGGCCGGCAGCCATCGCCTGTATTCCAACCCGAGCATCGGCCTGTTCGGCTACCTGGCCGCAAAAAGCCTCGGCCAGCCGTTCAATCAGGTCATGACCGAAACCCTGCTGCCGAAGCTCGGACTCAAACACACCTTCCTGTCGGTACCGGCGTCTGAACAAAAGCTCTACGCCCAAGGCTATGACAAGAACGACAAACCCGTTCGAGTCAGCCCCGGCGCCCTCGACTCCGAAGCCTACGGCGTAAAAACCAGCGCCGCGGACCTGCTGCAATTCGTCGAAGCCAACCTCGACACCACAAAACTCGAAACACCCCTGCAAAAAGCCATCGCCCTCACCCACACCGGCTACTACACCGTCGGCGACATGACCCAGGGCCTGGGCTGGGAACGCTACGCCTACCCGATCACCCTCGACCGCCTGCTGGACGGCAACTCGACGCCGATGGCCATGGAAGCGCACAAGGTCAAATGGCTGAATCCGCCACAGCCTGAACCGGCGAACGTGCTGCTGAATAAGACCGGCTCCACCGCTGGCTACGGCGCATATGTCGCGTTCGTGCCATCGAAGAAAGTCGGGATCGTGATTCTGGCGAACCGCAATTACCCGAATGGAGAGCGGGTGAAGATTGCGCACAGGATTCTGGGTGAATTGACCCGGTAATCACTCCATAAAAAACGGGCGACCTGAGAAGGTCGCCCGTTTTTTCGTTTCTGATCAGCCCTGAATCAAAACATCAATCATCCGGCATTTCCGGCGGCTTAGCCGGTTTGGTTGGCTTCGCCGGTTTGGTCCCTTTTGCGCCTTTGGCCGGTGCGGGTTCTGCAGCAGCCGGGGCAGTCACCACGGTGGAAGTAGCTTCTTTCTCGGCGGCTGGCATTGCATCGATGGTTTCGAAAATCTTCTTCAAATCGACCGCCGCGGTTTCCTCCCCCGAAGCCGTCAGTTTGGTCTCGCCATCCTTGCCCACCAGGAAGACTTTCGGATACGCCCCGGCGCCCAGCTTCAGCGAGCGCAGCAGCGCCATGGTTTGCTGCTGCTCGAGGCTTTTGCCATCGACCTGACCGCTCATGCTCAGGATGGTGTAAACCTTGATCTTGCGGTCGGCGATGCCTTGTTTGTTGGCCGGGTCGTCCAGCGCTTTTTTCAGGCTGACCCAATAAGAATCGACCGTACTGGAAGCGATCACGATCAATGGGCGGTTAATGCCCTTGTCGACGTCCAGAGGGGAATCGCCGTCGGCGGCGAACAGGGGGCCGGCAATCGCCAGCAAGAGTGTCAGGGTCAGTGACCTGATGAGCATGCGCATCTCCTTTTGATATCCACGCTCTAATGATTGCGCATCGCGGCGATTGTTCCGGGGCTGCCCGGCAAAAGTGTTTCGCCTTGCCCAAAGCTTAGGTCAGCACCGATTTTGCGCAACCGGTCGGGCGCGATCATGTCGCGCATTTGATTACCTTTTATGACCGCATTAGGGTGGCTGTTCAACCTGTGAAATGGAGTTCAACGCGCATGCACATCGACTACCTCTGCCATCACCCGCAACTGATCGAGGAACTGGCCGAACTCAACTTCAAGGAATGGGGCCAGTACAAACCTGAAGACACCCTCGCCAGCCGCACCGAACGTATGCGCGCCGCCTGCGGCAAAGGTGCGATTCCCAGCGTGGTGGTGGCGATCGAAGACGGAAAACTGCTCGGCGGTGCGCTGCTGATCGACAGTGACATGGACACCCGTCCGCAACTGACGCCGTGGCTGGCCGGGGTCTACGTGAAGGCCGAACAGCGTGGCCGCGGGATCGCTCCGCAGCTGGTCAACCGCATCGTCGAGGAAGCTGCCGCACTGGGCGTGCCGCAGTTGTACCTGTACACCGATGCCGCGCAGTCACTGTATGCGCGGCTGGGTTGGGAAGTGCTGGAAGAAACGGAGTACGACGGATTGCCAGTGACGGTGATGAAGCGGGCGCTCGATCAAAACGCCAGCTTGTAACCGATCAACACCAGCATCGTCGCCAGGCACGGGCGCAGCAGTTCATCGGAGACGCGGCCGGTCAGGTGGCTGCCGAGCCAGATGCCCGGCAGCGAGCCGACCAGCAGAAAGCCCAGCACGCCCCAGTCCATGTTGCCCATGCTCGCGTGGCCGAGGCCGGCGACCAGGGTCAGCGGTACGGCGTGGGCGATTTCGGTGCCGACCAGGCGGCGGGTCGGCAGCAACGGATAAAGGATGAACAGCGCGACGGTGCCGAGGGCGCCGGCGCCGATGGAGGTCAGGGCAACCATGGTGCCGAGGATCAGACCGGTGATCACGGTCATGACATTCAGGCGCGCGCCGCTCGGGTTGTAGTTGCCGCCGGCACGTTTGTGGGCGAATTCCAGCAGGCGCTTCTTGAACAGAATCGCCAGCGCCGTGGCGAACAGCACAAAACCGAGCGCTTGCTTGATGATGGCGTTCATCGCGTCCGGTGCGGTGTGCAGGGTGCTGAGGAACCACAAGGTCATCGCCACCGCCGGGACACTGCCCAGGGTCAGCCAGCCGGTGATGGCCCAGTCGATGTTCTTGTTCTTCCTGTGGACCAGCACGCCGCTGGATTTGGTGATGGCTGCGTACAGCAGATCCGTGCCCACCGCCGTGGCCGGATTGATACCGAACCACAGCAGGATCGGCGTCATCAACGAACCGCCGCCGACACCGGTCATACCGACGATGAACCCCACGACCAGCCCGGCAATCACCAGGCCGAAATTTGCCAATTCCATTAAGACGTCCAGACAAACCACAGGAAAAATCCGGCCCGCAGGATAACCAGTTTTCTTATAACGCCCTATATCGATAGGATCTATCGTTATGCCATTTCATCAGTATCAGTGCTGTCGTCGGCCCGGTTTGAAACTGTGAGTGCTGTTCAGCCAGACCGTCGCCAGTGCGATCAGCGACAGGATCAGCAACGCCCACGGAAACGACATCGCCCCTGCCCGGTCCAGCAGCAAACCACCGAACAATCCGCCGCCGGCAATCGCCACGTTCCACGAAGTGGTGAGCATCGCTTGCACCACATCCACATGTTCTCCGGCGGAGTCCGCTGCGGCAGTCAGCAGCAACGTCGCCGAGCCACCGAACGACAGGCCCCACACCGCCATGCACGCATAAATCAGCCAAGGCGACGGCGCGACCAGTGCCAGCACCAGTGCGGTCACGGCAAACACCGCGAGGCTGATCAGCGCCAGCCCGCGCAGCCAGCGATCCACCAGCAGGCCGATAACCCAGATCCCCAGCAGCGAGCACAGACCGAAGACCAGCAGCACCAGATCGACACGTTCGCCAAGACCGGCCTGCGTCAGAAACGGCGCGATGTAGGTGTAGAGAATGTTGTGGCCGAGCATCCAGGTCAGCACCACAAACAATACCGGGCGTACGCCGGGCAAACGCAGCGACTGCATCAGCGGCAAACGCTCGGCGCGGGCCTGACCCGGACGATCCGGCACCGCGATGACGATCCACGCCGCCAGCACCAGCGCCAATGCCGACATGATCCCGAACGAGGCGCGCCAGCCGATCACATTGCCCAGCCAGGTGCCGGCCGGCGTGCCCAGCGACAACGCCACCGGCGTGCCAAGCATGGCAATCGCCAGCGCCCGCCCCTGCTGATGCACCGGCACGATCCCCCGCGCGTAACCGGCCATGATCCCCCACGACAGCCCCGCCGCCATCCCGGCCAGAAACCGCGAGGCCAGGGTCAAACTGTAATGGCTGGAAAACGTGGTGATGGTGTTGAACAGCAGAAACCCGCCGACCGTCATCAGCAGCACCCGCTTGCGCCCCCAGCCACGGGTGGCGACCGTCAGCGGAATCGCCGCGACAATCGAGCCCAGCGCATACAGCGTCACCAGTTGCCCGGCCAGCACTTCACTGACGTTCAGGCCGGCACCGATCTGCGGCAACAAACCGGCCGGCAGGGTTTCGGTGAGGATGGCGATGAAGCCGGTCATGGCAAACGCCAGCAACGCGGCGTAAGGCATTTTGTCGGTGCGGGTGGCACGTTCCAGGCTCGTGTAATCGGCGCTTGCGGGGTCGGTCATGACAGGTGCAGCTCCCTTTGAGTCAAATCGGACGACGGATTGTATACAAACACGATCGTCCGCCACTCTAACCGACTTGGCTCACTGCACTGGCAAAAAATTCAAAAACAGCAGGCTCTGGGCGTAATTCAGGCCAATGCGCCGGTAGCGCTCGTCGAGCATCTGGGTCAGCAGATCCAGACGCGCCACGACTTTACCGAACTCCGTGGCGAAACTCAGGTTGCTGCCCTCCTCGGAAATTTCGTTGGAAAACAGCAGCGGCTGGCCTTCCTTGTTCTGCCGCTGGGCGAGGATCCACGTGGCTTTCTCGATGTTGCGCGCGGCGTTGTTGACGAAGGTCGGGTTGATCGCATCGGTCATGTAAAACTCGGTGCGATTGCCGTGAGCGGTGACCAGCATGCTGCCGATCGCATAGATGAATGCGCCGACCCGGTCGCCGAGGAACTCCGGGCTCATGGCATAGCTCAGCGCCGCCAGGTCTTTTTTGCCGCCGAGGGTCGGCAAAGGCTGTTGCTGCTCGATGGCCAGCCGCACTTGTTTGACCGCGGTCTTGACGTCGAGGAACCCGGATTTGCGCAGCTCGTCCGGGTTGCGCAGGTACAACTTGCCCATCAAGCGATAGAGGCTGTCGAGGTTGTCGCGCATCGCCAGTGTGGCCATGCGATCGACGCTGGTCTGGAGAAATTCCTGAGGCCTGCCCTCGCGCATCTGAGTGATGAAATTGTTGCCGTCCTGATGGCTGCAACCGCTGAGCAACAGCGTCGACAAAAAGGCCAGCAGCAGGCACGGGCGATGAATGAATGCAGCGATGGGGTGCAAAACTCTCGGCATGAATTCTTTGACGGACACGTTCCTGTGCGGCGGAAGTCACCGCACCCTGGCCATGGATAGAGCCGGGGATTTCGCAAAAGTGCAGTGCCGGCGTGGATTCCCGACCTTCGGCGCTAACTACTCAAGGCATTAAGTCCGACTTTATTTTTGCATTAATCGTTTCATCCGCTATAAATCTTCACGCAACCATCAATTAGCATGACTATTGAGAGATTTTTAAAACAACAACAAAAAGGAAGGTCAACCATGCTTCAATCCCGACACTCACTCTGCGGCCTCGGACTGTCCCTGATGATCGCCACCCTCACCGCCCAGGCCGCCGGCCTGACCAGCGAACACAAAGCCTTCGGCAAGACCAATGACGCCACGCCCGTCGAGCAATACATCCTGCGCAACAGCCACGGCATGCAAGCCACGGTCATCACCTACGGCGCGACCTTGCAGGCGCTGCAGGTACCGGACAAACACGGCAAGCTCGACGACATCGTCCTCGGTTTCGACGATGTGCAGGGTTACCAGAAAGGCACCGCGTACTTCGGCGCGACCATCGGCCGCTTCGGCAATCGCCTGGCCGACGGCGCCTTCGAACTCGACGGCAAGCGCTATCAAGTGCCGCAGAACGACAAGACCAACGCCTTGCATGGCGGCACTCAGGGCTTCGACAAAAAGGTCTGGAAGGCGAAGGAAACCAAGGACAAGGATTCGGTCGGCGTGACCCTGACCTACCTGTCGGCGGATGGCGAAATGGGTTTTCCCGGCAACCTCACCACTGAAGTGACCTACAGCCTCACCGACAGCAACGAGCTGCGCATCGACTACAAGGCCAGCACCGACAAACCCACTGTGCTCAACCTGACCAACCACAGCTACTTCAACCTTGCCGGCGCCGGCAATGGCGACATCCTCAAGCAAGTCGCCACCCTGCACGCCAGTCACTACACCCCGGTCACCGCCAAGCTGATCCCGACCGGCGAACTGGCCCCCGTGGCCGGCACGCCGATGGACTTCACCAAACCCACCGCCATCGGCCAGCACATCAAGGCCGATCACCCGCAATTGAAATTCGCTGAAGAGAAACAAGGCGGTTTCGATTTCAACTGGGCGCTGGACACCAAGGGTGACGTCAGCAAACTCGCCGCCGAAGTCAGCGACCCGCAGTCCGGTCGCCATTTGCAGCTGTACACCAATGAACCGGGCGTGCAGTTCTACACCAGCAACTTCCTCGACGGCACGGTCAAGGGCAAGGGTGGCAAGGTCTATCCGCATTGGGGCGCGTTCACCCTGGAAACCCAGCACTACCCGGACTCGCCGAACCAGCCGAACTTCCCGAGTACCCGCCTCGATCCCGGCCAGACCTACACCCAGAGCGTGGTGTTGAAGTTCTCCGCCAAGTAAGCACCTGACCTCCTTTCTGGAACCGGACGGAACCCGTGGGCTATCCTGCTGCCCACCCAAGGTATCGACCGTTTCAGAAAGGAGGTTTGAATGCGTACCCTCGAATTGGCTGGCGTGCAGGTGCCGTTGATTGGCCAGGGCACCTGGCGCATGGGCGAAGACCGCTCGGCGCACAAGCGTGAAGTCGCGGCCCTGCGCAGCGGCATCGAGCTGGGCATGACCCTGATCGACACCGCCGAAATGTACGCCGAGGGCGGTGCCGAAAGCGTGGTCGGCGAAGCCATCGCCGGCCTGCGCGATCAAGTGTTTCTGGTGAGCAAGGTCTACCCGCACAACGCCAGCCGCAAAGGCATTTCCCAGGCTTGCGAGCGCAGTCTGCGCCGGCTCGACACCGATTACATCGACCTCTATTTGCTGCATTGGCGCGGCCAGTATCCGCTGGAAGAAACCGTCGAAGCCTTCGAGCGTCTGCGCGAGGACGGCAAGATCGGTCGCTGGGGCGTGTCGAACTTTGATGTCGACGATCTTGAGGAACTGTCGAGTTCGGTCTGCGCGACCAATCAGGTGCTGTACAACCTGGAAGAACGCGGCATCGAATTCGACCTGCTGCCGTGGTGCCAGCAACAGCGCATGCCGCTGATGGCGTACTGCCCGATCGGCCAGGGCGGCGCCATGCTTGCCGAGCCGGTGCTGAAACAGATTGCCGCTCGTCACGGCGTGACCCCGGCACAGGTTTCGCTGGCGTGGATTCTGCGTCAGGATGGGGTGATTGCGATTCCCAAGGCCGTGCGCCCGGAACACGTGCAGCTCAATGCACAAGCGGCGCAGCTTCAACTTGATGCCGGGGATCTGGCGGCGCTGGACCAGGCGTTTCACGCGCCACAACGCAAGCAGCGGCTGGCCATGGTCTGAGCCACCGCCGACTGACAGAGGGCTTCGCCATGAGAAGCACTGATCAGGACGATCCATTCAACCTGCAACGCTTCGTGCTCGCTCAGGATCCGGTGTTCGAACGGGTCCAGCGCGAGCTCGGCGAGGGCCACAAGCGCAGCCACTGGATGTGGTTTGTGTTCCCCCAGTTCGCCGGGCTCGGGGGCAGCGAGATGTCGCGGCGGTTCGCGATCAGCTCGGCGCCGGAAACCCGCGCCTACCTCGACCACCCGTTGCTCGGCGCCCGGCTGCGGACTTGCACGCAGCTTGTGCTGAATGTTCAGCAGCGTTCGATTGCCGAGATCTTCGGCCATCCGGACGACCTGAAATTCCACTCATCGATGACCCTGTTCGCCCAGTTCGCCGACGACGACAGCCTCTGGCATCAGGCGCTGGAGCGTTACTTCCACGGCATTCAGGACGAATGGACCCTGCAACTGCTGGACTCAAAACAGGCCCAGTTGTCCCCCGATCAGGGTTGAGAAATCGTCGTCGACAAACGGCAGGATCGCATCCGCCACCGGTTGCAGCTGGCGGGTGATGTAGTGGTCGTAGTCGATGGCCGCGCGGCGCACTTCCAGCGGTTCGGGCCCGGCCAGGGTGATGACGTAGCTGATCCAGCCGCCGTTCTGATACTGGCGCGGGCGACCGTGCTGCGCGTTGTAATCGTCTGCCAGCCGTGCGGCGCGCACGTGGGGCGGCACGTTGCGTTCGTAGTCGTCGAGGGTGCGGCGCAGGCGCTTGCGGTAAACCAGTCGTTCGTCGAACTCACCGGCCAACGTCTTGCGCACGTACTCGCGCACGTATTCCTGATACGGCTTGCGCTGGAAGATCCGCTCGTACAGCTCCTGCTGGAATTGCCGGGCCAGCAGCGACCAGTCAGTGCGCACGGTTTCCAGGCCTTTGTAGACCATTTCTTCGCTGCCGTCGGCGCGGGTCACCAGACCGGCGTAGCGCTTTTTGCTGCCCTCTTCCGCGCCACGGATGGTCGGCATCAGGAAGCGCTTGTAGTGGGTTTCGAACTGCAATTCGAGGGCGCTTTCCAGTCCGTATTGCTCACGCACATGCTCGCGCCACCAGTCGTTGACGTGCGCAACCAGCGCCCGGCCAATGGTCGCCGCTTCTTCCTGACCGTGGGGGCGACGCAGCCAGACGAAGGTCGAGTCGGTATCGCCATAAATCACCGCATGCCCCTGAGCCTCGATCAGCTGTCGGGTGCGCAGCATGATTTCGTGGCCGCGCAGGGTGATCGATGACGCCAGCCGCGTATCGAAAAACCGGCAACCGCTGGAGCCGAGCACGCCGTAGAAGGCGTTCATGATGATCTTCAGCGCCTGGGACAACGGCGCATTGTGTTCGCGCTTGGCGGTCTCGCGGCCCTCGGCGACCCGGGCGACGATGGACGGCAGGCAATGCCGGGTGCGAGAGAAACGAGCGCCGCGAAAACCCGGCACCGAGTCGCTGTCATCCGGATGCTGCAAGCCTTCGATCAACCCCACCGGGTCGATCAGAAAGGTGCGGATGATCGACGGATAAAGACTCTTGTAGTCGAGCACCAGCACCGATTCGTACAACCCCGGCTGCGAGTCCATGACAAACCCGCCGGGGCTGGCCTGCGGAGGATTGGTACCAAGGTTCGGCGCCACAAAACCCTGACGGTGCATCAGCGGCATGTACAAATGCGTGAATGCCGCCACCGAGCCGCCGCTGCGATCCGCCGGCAGACCGGTGACGCTGGCGCGCTCGAGCAAAAATTTCAGCAGTTCGGTCTTGGCGAAGATCCGCGTGACCAGCTCGCAGTCCTTGAGGTTGTACTTGGCGAGCGCCGGTTTGTCCTCGGCGAACATGCGGTTGATCTCGTCCATGCGCTGGTACGGGTTGTCGATGGACTTGCCCTCGCCGAGCAGGGTCTGGGCAACGTTTTCCAGACTGAACGACGGAAAGCTCCAGGTCGCCGAACGCAGGGATTCGATGCCGTCGATGATCAACCGTCCCGCCGCTGCAGCGAAGTAGTGATTGCGGCTGCCGTGTTCGCGCCACTGCATTTCCTCGCCGCCACGCCCGAGCTTGAGCGGCACGCCGAGACGCCGGGCGTGTTCGTGAAGGATGCGCAGATCGAACTGCACGAGGTTCCAGCCGATGATCGCGTCGGGGTCGTGACGGGCGAACCAGTCGTTGAGCTTCTTCAGGATCAAGGTGCGCGATTCGCAGTACTCAAGATCGAAATCGACGATGCTGTGATCGCCGTTCGGTGCGCCGAGCATGTACACCTGCCGTTCGCCGCAGCCTTCCAGCGCGATGGAGTACAAATCGCCCTGCTCGGTGGTTTCGATGTCCAGCGAGACCAGCCGCAGTTGCGGACGATAGTCGGGCGCTGGCTTGAGGTGGGCGTCGAGCAGCACACCCTCGGCATCGGGCGTGCCGCTGAACCACACCGGCGCGGTGATGAAACGCTCCATCAGGTAGCGCTCGGGTGGTCGCACATCGGCTTCGAAGACGTCGACACTGTGGCGGTTGAGCGCGGTTTCCAGGCGCATCAACTGACCATGCTGCTGGCAATACAGACCGAGCACCGGGCGATGCTCGAAATCCTGCAAGGCCAGGGGGCGCAGTTCGACGTTCTTTTCGTCCGCCAGCACCCGCTCGGCCTGCTCGCGCTGCGCCGCAGGGATGAATGCCACCGACGGCTGATGCGGCAGGCGCACACGGCGCGGCCCGGCGTCGGTCGCCAGCCAGAACTCGACTTCGGTGCCGGCCGGGATGTCGCGCCAATGCCGGGTCAGGACGAAGCCCTGCTGTAAATCCACCACTGCAACCTCAGGAATTGATTCAGACGGGCATTCTACGCGGCATTGCCGTAACCCGTGACAAAGGCCTCGCCATGAAAAACCCGGTCAAATGACGTTTTTTGCGTGTTATCTGCCGTTTTGCGGCCTTGCCCTGCGCGCCTGCGTCTACGATGCTTGGAGAACAACGACAACACCTGAGTAACCGCCATGAAAACCGTCGCCCAGCTGCTCAAGCTCAAAGATCCGAAAAATCAGGAAGTGCACCAGATCAAACCCGATCACATGGTGCTCGAAGCGCTGATGAAAATGGCCGAGAAGAACGTCGGCGCCTTGCTCGTGGTGGAAGACGACAAAGTGGTGGGCATCATCAGCGAGCGCGATTACGCGCGCAAACTGGTGCTGCACGGGCGCTCCTCGGTGGGCACGCCGGTGCGCGACATCATGGTGGCGAACGTGATCACGGTGGACACCCACCAGACCGTCGACACTTGCCTGGGCATCATGTCCGACAAACGCTTGCGTCACTTGCCGGTGGTGGAGAACGGCAAGCTGATCGGCCTGCTGTCGATCGGCGACCTGGTCAAGGAAGCGATTGCCGAACAGGCCGAGCTGATCAAACAGCTGGAGCAGTACATTCGCGGGGAGTGATCAGCCGGGCCAATGCCGCGCAAAGACCGGCGCCAGCACCGGGTGTCGGTCGATGCGCTGCAGCCACGCATGGAAACCGGGTCGGGCCTGGCGCAGGTGTTCGCGGGCACCGGCCCAGCGCGTGACCACCGCCGCCAGCACATCCAGTGCGCCCGGTGTTTCATCGTCCAGGTACAGCTCGGCCGAGAACTGATCGGCAAACACCTCCCAGCTCCAGTGCAGTCGTTCCCGCGCCCCCGCCATCAAATTCTGCCGCGAGGCCTCGTCCGGCATCACCAGCCAGCGTTCCGGGTAATCAATAATCCCGATGGCCGCATAGCAATTGCTGACGATGTACACCAGGCCCCGAATCGCCTGATCGCGGTCAGCGCCGTTGGCCGGCAGCAGGCCGGATTGCGCAAAGCTTTGCCCCAGATGAATCAGGATCGCCGCACTTTCGGTGATGACACTGCCGTTCGGCAGTTGCAGGGTCGGGATCTGTTTGAGCGGATTGAGCCGCGCTAGCTCCTGCGCCGCTTCCGCGCTGGCCTCGATATCGATGAAGCGGTAAGCCACCTGACACAGCTCGAGCGCCGCCTCGATGGCCGCTGCCCCTGAGTTGCGATGTCCGTAGAGCTGATACATAACCCCTCCTCCACTGCGAAAGGCGTCCTGCCTGGCTCTATTTATAGCTGTTGTATCGAATTTGGCACGGATTGCGCATTCATCGCCAGCTTGCGAATCCCTGATCTCGCAAAACAGCGCTGGCGGTGCCCATCCCGCACCAAGAGCAATCAGCGAACGCTATCCGCGTTCTTGTAAGGTGCGATACCGAACCAAAAGTTCGCGTATCCGAGCTGGCAACAAGGAGTTCACCGCGTGAATCTTCATCTGCTGCGCCACCCTCTTCTCTCCGTGCCCCTGTACCTGCGCCGTGTTCGTCCTGCGAACTGTCCGTGCATTCCTTTTATTACCTGAACGCCTGCACTATTTATTTTTTAAATAGCACGCAGGAAGTCATTGCGTGCGCGCCGAATTAATGAATACCAGAACAGATTGTTCGACAATAACTTTCGGGCAGCACATCCGTACAACTTTTGCTGTTCGAAGTTAATGTCCAAAGCGCACCAAAACTGTACTTTCAATCATTACACCGAGCCCGACTTCATTTAGACAAAAACAAGGAACATCGCCTGTGACCCGCTAAAACACTGACCCGCACCAAATCAGTCCGCCACGCACCATCACGCGTCTTGGCCGACACGAGAACAGCCGCTCTATCTCGCTGAACAGCGCGATACCGCGCCAGGCCTGTCTCGCCTTTGAAAAAGCCCTGCAAACAGGGCCGTCGGGAGGTTATGCGCTCATGAAAACCGGCGTGCCTGATGAAACTTATATAAATGCGACATACGTATCATCCGTGAAATAACCGCTACACATTTGTTTACTGTTTGGCACAGCGGTTGCTATTGCATCAACCATGAGGGCAAGAACGATGTTCGCCACTCAATTGCACACTCACTTATAAAAGAACAGCCACGGACCGGATCAATGAACCATCGAAGTCGGCATTACTGAAACAACACGCTGCACAAGCCCTGTTCAATAGATAGTTCAACTATCGGCTTCTGCACACCCGTATGAAAGTTGCGACCACTCACTCGAACAACGCTGTGTTGTTCGAACGGCACCTTATTGCCCTTCATCCACCCGAGGGAGCTTTAATGAACGATGCGGTAAAGCACAGAACGCCGCCGGGGCCAGTACCGAACGCAGCGCTTGCGTCGGTGGCGGGTCGGCCCGTCTACAAGGCCAACACTTCGCAGCCCGGCGGCCTGAACAAACAGCAGATGCTGTTGCTGGTGGCGGTGTCGGCGTTGATACACGGCGGCGCCTGGTGGTTTTTCCAGCAGGCGCGGGCCGAACCGCTGCCGACGCCACCGGAAATTCCGGAAATGACCGTCGAGCTCACCAGCCCGACACCGCCGGCCCCGCCGACACCGGAGCCGCCTCCTCCCCCGCCGCCCCCTCCCGAACCGGAACAACCGGTGGAAGACGAGGACGCGGTCAAGCCGCCGCCCAAACCGGTGGAGAAACCCAAGCCGATCGAAAAACCGAAACCGGTCGAGAAACCCAAACCGGTGAAAAAGGCCGAGCCGCCGAAAGCGCCGCCCGCCCCTGCGCAACCGGCAGCGCCTGCCGCTCCGGCCACCCCGAGTGCGCCTCCTGCACCTGCGGCGGCACCGGGCCCGGTGAAAGAGTCGGCGGCGATTTCCGGCCTCGCCAGCCTCGGCAACCCGCCGCCGGAATACCCGTCGCTGGCCCTGCGGCGCAACTGGGAAGGCAGCGTGGTGCTGCGGATTCAGGTGCTGGCCAACGGTCGCGCCGGTTCGGTGACGGTGACCAAATCCAGCGGCAAGCCGCAACTGGATGACGCGGCGGTCGCGGCGGTGAAGGCCTGGAAGTTCATACCGGCCAAGCGCGGCGACACACCGATCGACGGCTTCGCCACCCAGACCATCGATTTCAAATTGCCGCAATGACGGCGCGACAACCGAACTCACAACCGATTAACGCAAGCGAGGTGTAGCCATGAACGATTCTCTGTCTTCGATGATTGTCCCCGGCGTGCTCTGGGGGCTGGTGCTGTTTTCCGTGGTCAGCTGGGCGATCCTGCTGGTCAAGTCGGCGCAATACTTGCGCCAGAAAACCCAGAACAAGCAGTTCAGCAAAGCCTTCTGGGGCGCGCCGGATCTGCTCACCGCCGCCGAACACGCCAGCCAGTATCCGGGCTCGCTGGCGCGGATCGCCAGCAGCGGTTTTGAAGCCTTGCTGGTGGAAGAGTCCCCGCGCACCACCCAGCAACTGGCACACACCATCAACCGTTCCGACCGACTGGAGCGCAACCTGCGCCAGCAGATCCAGAAGGAACGTCGCTCGCTGGAAAACGGCCAGGCGATCCTCGCCAGTATCGGCAGCACCGCGCCGTTCATCGGTCTGTTCGGCACCGTGTGGGGAATCATGGAAGCCCTGCAAAGCATCGGCGCCAGCGGTTCGGCCAGCCTGGAAACCGTGGCCGGGCCGATCGGCCACGCGCTGATCGCCACCGGTGTGGGGATTGCCGTCGCGGTGCCGGCAGTGCTGATCTACAACTTCTTCCTGCGGCGCCTGAAACTGGCCTCGGCGGACATGGATGACTTCGCCCACGACTTCGACGCCCTCGCCTCGCGCAGCGCTTTCTCCATCAGCCGCCAGGCCATCGCCAAATCCACGGCCGCCGTGCGGGAGGCCAGCTGATGTCCTTTTCCACTCAAGACAGCGATGAAGTGCTCAGCGAAATGAACGTCACGCCGCTGGTGGACGTGATGCTCGTGCTGCTGGTGGTGTTCATCGTCACCGCACCGCTGATGACCAACGCGATCAAGGTCAACCTGCCAAAAACCGACGCCGTCGCTCCCGCCGAAAAGAAGGATCCGGTGGTGGTCAGCGTCGATCAGGACGGCAAGTTCTTCCTGGCCAAGACCGAGCTGGCGCCGGAATCACTGGAGGCCAGCCTCAAGGAGGTCAAGGCCAAGGATGCTGACGTGCGCGTGCAGCTGCAGGCCGACTCCGCCGTGAATTACGGCCAGGTGGCCAAAGCCATGGCGTCCATCGAGCGCTCGGGCATCACCAAGATATCGGTGATGACCACCCGCTGACGGCGGTGCCGGGTGCGCAGTGAGGGACGCGCCCGGCACCGCTCGTTGAATCCCGTCGCAATCGGCCGACCGAAAAACGCAGCGCGTCTTCGGAGGGGATCGGCTTGCTTGAAGAAAGTGGTTTTCGCGGCGCGGCACCACCGTGCTCCGTGCAAAGAGGGCTCACAAGGCCATTTCGATAAACGTCTAACAAAGTCGGAAACAACCATGCTGATGAACACTCCACGCTTCACGCTCAAACCCTTGGTGGCGACGATTTCCCGCCACCGTTTCGTTCCGTTGTACCTGGTGGCCATGGGGATGGGCGCCGGGGTTCAGGCTGCCGAGGACGACAACGGCGTCCCGGCCGCCGCTGCGGTGGTTGCGCCGACCACGCAACTGCAACGGGTCGAAGTGACCGGCTCGGCGATTCGCCGGGTCGATGCGGAAACGGCGGTGCCGATCACCGTGCTCAAGGCCGATGAACTGCGCAAACAGGGCGTGACCACCACCGCCGAACTGGTGCAGCGCATCACCGGCAGCCAGTCGATCAACAACAGCGCAGGCTCGGTCGGCGCGGCCACCGGCGGCGCGTCGTTCGCCGACATGCGCGGCATCGGTGCGAACAAGACGCTGGTGCTGCTCAACGGTCGCCGACTGGCCAACAACGCCCTGTCAGGCACCAACTCGGCTGGCGGCGCGGTGGATCTGAACATGATCCCGTTTGCCGCGATCGAGCGCGTGGAAGTGCTGCGCGACGGCGCCTCGGCCCTGTACGGTACCGACGCCATCGGCGGCGTGATCAACTTCATCACCAAGAAATCCATGACCGACGGCCAACTCACCCTCGGCGGCGAAACCCCGACCCACAGTGGCGGCGGTGCGACCAAGGACATGAGCGCCAGTTGGGGCTACGGCGATCTGGAGCAGGACCGCTTCAACGTGCTCGGCGTGTTCAACTACAACAAGCAGCAGAACCTCGACGCCAACGACCGCTCCTTCGCCCGCGACTATGTCCCCGGCCGAGGTCTCGACCAGACCTCCGGCACCGCGTTCCCCGGCAACTACAGCCAGAACGGCAACGCCACCAACCCGCTGGCCAACAGCAATTGCAACGGCCCCAACCTGGTGGCCCGCGACGGCCTCTGCCGCTTCAGCACCCGCGAATACATCGACCTGGTGCCGCAGACCGAGAAAACGTCGTTCTTCGGCAAGACCACCGGCAAACTGGCCGACGACCACAACGTCAACCTCGAATACTTCTGGTCGCGCAACAACAACGCCATTGCTATTGGCCCGGCGCCATTGACCGGCCTCAGCCTCGACTCATCCTCGCCCTACTACCCCGGCAACGGCATCACCCCGGCGCCCACCGGTTTCGCCCTCGACCCGACGCAACCGGTGGACGTGAACTGGCGCGAAACCGCCGCCGGCCCGCGTGAATCGAAAGACCAGAACACCAGCCAGCGCTTTTTGCTGAGCTTCGACGGTCTGGTTGGCGGCTGGGACTACAACGTCGGCGCCTCGTACAACCAGAACAAGATCGTCTCCAGCGTTACCAGC
This sequence comes from Pseudomonas sp. CH235, assembly GCF_004368175.1. Taxonomy (NCBI): domain Bacteria; kingdom Pseudomonadati; phylum Pseudomonadota; class Gammaproteobacteria; order Pseudomonadales; family Pseudomonadaceae; genus Pseudomonas; species Pseudomonas sp. CH235. Next base: position 22,383 of record NZ_RRZJ01000014.1, on the reverse strand, counting down.
GGCTACGTCAGCGATCAGGCGATGATCGACGGTCTGGCCAGCGGCCTGCTCAACCCGTTCGGCCCGCAGACCAGCGCCGGTCAGCAATACATCGACCAGGCCGCGTACCACGGCGCCTATTCCACGGCGGTCGGTCGGGTCGCCGGTTTCGACGGGCGGATCAGCCGCGAGATCGGTGACTGGTTCGGTGCCGGTCCGTCCGGCCTGGCCTTGGGCGGCGAGTACCGCAAAGAGAAATTCCACCAGGACTTCGAAGCCTTTGCCGGCGACATCCAGAGCCTGGGCATCGACCCGGCCGGCAGCGTCGAGGGCGACCGCAGCGTGAAAGCCGCCTACGCGGAAATCAACGTACCGGTGCTCGACAGCCTGGAACTGTCCGCCGCTGTGCGTCACGACAAATACAGCGACTTCGGCAGCACCACCAACCCGAAATATTCGTTCCGTTATCAGCCGCTCAAGGAGCTGGTGGTGCGCGGCGCCTACAGCGAAGGCTTCCGCGCGCCGTCGCTGTATGAGTTGTATTCGCCGCGCAGCATCACCTTCACCCAGGGCTACTACAACGACCCGGTGCTGTGTACCGGCGGCGTGGTGCAACCGGGCGGCAACGGCGGGCGCGATTGCGGTCAGCAGTTCCTCAACCAGATCGGCGGCAACGAAGACCTGGCCCCGGAGAAGGCGCGCAACGTGACGCTGGGCTTCGTCTATCAGCCGGTCAGCAATCTGTCCGTGGGACTGGATTTCTGGTGGATTCACATCTCCAACCAGATCCAGCCGTTCCCGGAATCCACCGTGTTCGATCAGGCCGGCAGCTACCCTGACCGCTTCGTGCGCAACGCCGACGGCACGCTCAACTACATCGTCACCGGCAACGCCAACCTCGGCATCGTCGAAACCAACGGCGTCGATGTGTCGCTGGACTATCGCTTCCCGAACACGCCGTACGGTCAATTCGGCCTGGGCCTGCAAGGCACTTATGTCGACGAGTACGACTTCCAGAGCACCATCAAGGGCCCGTTCACCGACAAGGTCGGCGACTTCAAGGGCGACGGTGTGATTGCCCGCTGGAAACACAACCTGACCGGTTCCTGGACCTTCGGTGCAGCCCGCGCGGCGCTGACCAACCGCTTCACCACCGGCTACAACGACTACGACCGCGAGACCAACGCGCGGGTCGCGTCGTATTCGGTGTGGGACCTGTCGGCCGGCTACACCTTCGACAAGGTGCTGGACGTCGATGCCGGGGTGAAGAACCTGTTCGACCGCGATCCGCCGTTCTCCAACCAGGCCTACAACTTCCAGAGCGGTTATGACCCGCGCTACACCGATCCGCTGGGCCGCACGCTGTTTGCGCGCATGACGTACCACTTCTGAGTCCCGGTCGGGGCCGCGCAAGACTCCGGCCGGCCCCTTCCCCTTGCGAATTCGCATCCCGCAGCGGCCTGCCGCCGCTTCGGGTTTTTCCGGCTCAGAGGAACGACTTCATGACATTCATGCGCAACATGGCCGGCCTGCTGCTCGGCAGCGCGCTGCTGTGCAACGCGTCATCTGCGCTGGCCGGCGGCAGCTACGCGATGACGGTATACGGCGAGGCGCCTAAATACCCTGCCGGTTTCCAGCACTTCGATTTCGTCAATCCCGATGCCCCCAAGGGTGGCTCGCTCAGCCGCGCTTCGATGGAGATCGGTCAGTACAACTACATCACCCCGTATGCCGATCAGGGCATTTCCGTGGTGCAGGTCAACGACTGGGTGTATTCGCCGCTGGGGTTCCGTTCGCTGGACGAGCCCTACACCGTCTACGGTCTGGTGGCGCAATCCATGGAGCGCGATCCCGGCGGTGTGTGGGTGCGTTTCAACCTGAATCCCGAGGCGCGTTTCGCCGATGGCACGCCGATCACCGCCGAGGACGTGCGCTACACCTTCGAACTGTTGATGACCAAGGGCAGCCTGAGTTATCGCCAGCAATACGCCGACGTGCAGAACGTGCTGATCGAAGGCCCGCGGCAGATTCGCTTCACTTTCAAGAACAACCTCAACCGCACCCTGGCGCTGGATCTGGCGTCGCTGCGACCGGTGCCCGAGCACTGGTGGAAAACCCGCGACTTCGCCAACGGCGGCGGTTTCGAACCACCATTGGGCAGCGGCCCTTATCGGGTGAGCAAGGTCGATGCGGGACGCAGCATCAGTTTCCAGCGTGACCCGCAGTGGTGGGGCAAAGACCTGCCGGTCAGTCGCGGGATGTACAACTTCGACAGCCTGACCGTGAATTTCTATGGCGACACCGACGTCGCCCGACAACTGCTGCAGGCCGGGGCGTTCGACTACAACCGCGAGTTTTCCTCGTCCGGTTACGTGGTCGGCTACGACAGCCCGGCCCTGCGTGACGGTCGCCTGCAACAGGCGATTCTCGCCCCGGACAAACCGACCAGCGCTCAGGGTTTCGTGTTCAACCTGCAGAACCCGTTGTTCAAGGATCGCCGCGTGCGTCAGGCGCTGAGCCTGTTGTGGGATTTCGAGTGGACCAACAAGCAGATGATGCGCGGCTTCTACGTGCGCCAGAACAGCTACTGGCCGAAGAGTGAAATGGCCGCCACCGCCCTGCCCGACGCCGGCGAGCTGGCAATCCTCGAACCGTTGCGCGGACAGATTCCGGACGAGGTTTTCAGCCGCGTCTATCAGGCGCCGAAAACCGATGGCAGCGGCTACATCCGCGATAAGCAATTGCAGGCACTGAAGCTGTTGGCCGAGGCCGGATGGACGCCGAAAAACAACCGGCTGGTGAACGCCGCCGGCGAGCCCTTCGAATTCACCTTCCTCGACGGCCAGGGCGGTTTCGACCGCATGCTGCTGCCGTACAAACGCACCCTGGCGCAGATCGGCATCACCCTGAATCTGCGGCGTATCGATTCAGCGCAGTACATCAACCGGCTCAACGCCCGGGACTACGACATGATCGTCACCAGTTTCCCGCGTAGCGGCGATCCGATCGTCTCGCCGGGCCGCGAGTTGTACAGCCTGTATGCCTCGCAGAGCGCCACGCAGGTCGGCAGTTCCAATTCGATGGTGCTGGCGGACCCGGCGGTGGACCGGCTGATCGACGGCCTGGTCCAGGCCAATACCCGCGACGCCATGGTGCGTTACGCCCGCGCCCTCGACCGGGTGCTGCAATGGGGTGACTACATGATTCCCAACTACTACTCAAAAGGCACGCCGACGGTGTATCAGAACCGCTTTGGCAGGCCGCCGGTGCAGCCGATTTACAGCGAAGGCCTCGACACCTGGTGGGAGGTCTCGGCCAAGCCGCTGACCAATCAGCAAATGAGTGCCCTGCATCAGCTCGCGGGGGGCCAGTGACATGTGGCGTTATCTGAGTCGACGTCTGTTGCTGATCATTCCGACGCTGCTGTGCATTCTGGTGGTCAACTTCGTCATCGTGCAGGCCGCGCCCGGCGGCCCGGTGGAACAGGCCATCGCCCGCCTGCAAGGCTTCGGCGGGCACAGCATGGGCGGCGCCAGCGAGGTAACCGCCATCGGCGGTGCCGGGCGCAGCAGCCGAGGCCTGGACCCGGCGCTGATCGAAGAGATCAAGCACCACTACGGCTTCGACAAACCGATGCACGAACGCCTGTGGCTGATGCTGAAAAACTACGCGCAACTGGACCTGGGCAGCAGTTTCTTTCGCGGTGCGAAAGTGACGGATCTGATCGTGCAGAAGCTGCCGGTGTCGCTGTCCCTCGGCCTGTGGGCGACCTTGATCACCTACCTGATTTCGATCCCGCTGGGCATTCGCAAGGCGATCAAAAACGGCAGCGCATTCGATGTCTGGAGCAGCACGGCGATCATCGTCGGTTACGCGATGCCGGCGTTTCTGTTCGCGATCCTGTTGATCGTGGTGTTCGCCGGGGGCAGCTACGTCAACTGGTTTCCGGTGCAGGGGCTGGTTTCGGACAATTTCGACAGCCTGAGCCTGTGGGGCAAGGTCGGCGACTACCTCTGGCACCTGGTGTTGCCGGTGACGGCGCTGGTGATCGGCGGTTTTGCGACGCTGACGATCCTGACCAAGAACAGCTTCCTCAACGAGATCAGCCGCCAGTATGTGATCACCGCGCGCGCCAAGGGCCTGACCGAAAGACGCGTGCTCTACGGCCATGTGTTTCGCAACGCGATGCTGCTGGTGGTCGCCGGTGTGCCGTCGGCGTTGATCGAGGTGTTTTTCGCCGGCTCCCTGCTGATCGAAACCATCTTCAACCTCGACGGCCTCGGGCGCATGAGCTACGAAGCGGCGGTGTCGCGGGACTACCCGGTGGTGTTCGGCACGCTGTTCCTGTTCACCCTGTTCGGCCTGTTGATCAAGCTGATCGGCGACCTCTGCTACACCCTGCTCGACCCGCGCATCGACTTCTCGGCGAGGACTGCCTGATGTTCACACTCTCCCCTCTGGGCCGGCGGCGCATCGCCCAATTCAAGGCCAACCGTCGCGGGCGCTGGTCGCTGTGGCTGTTCATCGGGCTGTGCCTGATCTGCCTCGGCGGCGAACTGATCGCCAACGACAAGCCGCTGGTGATCCGCTACCACCATGCGTTCTACTTCCCGATCCTCAGCGATTATCTGGAAACCGATTTCGGCGGGGAACTGCCGTTCCAGCCGGATTACGCGAGCAATTACGTACACAAACTGATCGAGGATCAGGGCGGCTGGATGCTGTTCCCGCCGATCCCGTTCAGCTACGACACGGTCAATTACGACCTAACTGAACCGGCGCCGAGTCCGCCGTCCTCCAGCAACTGGCTGGGCACCGACGATCAGGCCCGGGACGTGTTGGCGCGGGTGATTTTCGGCACGCGGATTTCGATCCTGTTTGCGCTGATTCTCACCGCCGTCAGTGCGCTGATCGGCATCGTCGCCGGGGCGTTGCAGGGTTATTACGGCGGCTGGGTCGACTTGCTCGGGCAACGGGTGCTGGAGATCTGGTCGGGGCTGCCGGTGCTGTACCTGCTGATCATTTTGTCGGGGTTCGTATCGCCGAGTTTCTGGTGGCTGCTGGGGATCATGGCGCTGTTTTCCTGGCTGGCACTGGTGGACGTGGTGCGCGCCGAGTTCCTGCGCGGGCGCAGCCTGGAATACGTCAAGGCCGCGCGGGCCCTGGGCCTGACGGACAGCGAGCTGATGCGCCGGCACATTCTGCCCAACGCCATGACCTCCACCCTGACCTACCTGCCGTTCATTCTGACCGGCGCCATCGCCACCCTCACCGCGCTGGATTTTCTCGGCTTCGGCATGCCCGCCGGCACCGCATCGCTGGGCGAACTGATCGGCCAGGCCAAGCGCAATCTGCAAGCGCCGTGGTTGGGGCTGACGGCGTTTTTTGCCCTGGCGCTGATTCTGTCCCTGCTGGTGTTTATCGGCGAAGCCTGCCGTGACGCGTTCGATCCGCGATCCTGATCCCCGGAGCTGAAATGACCGACAACCTGATTGAAATCCGCGACCTGCGCGTCGCCTTCGCCGGGCACGAAGTGGTGCACGGCGTGAACCTCGACATCCGCCGTGGCGAGTGCCTGGCACTGGTCGGCGAATCCGGCTCGGGCAAGTCGGTGACGGCCCACTCGATTCTGCGTTTGCTGCCGGGCAAAACGGTCAGCAGCACGGGCAGCATCCGCTACAACGGCGTGGACTTGCTGCATGCCAGCGAGCAGCAGATGCGCGGCTTGCGCGGCAACCGCATCGCGATGATTTTCCAGGAGCCGATGACCTCGCTGAACCCGCTGCACACGGTGGAAAAGCAGATCAGCGAAGTGCTGGAGATCCACAAGGGGCTCAAGGGTCGCGCCGCACGCCAGCGCACGCTGGAGCTGCTGGAATTGGTGGGCATTCGCCAGCCGTTGCAGCGCTTGAAGGCCTATCCGCACCAGCTCTCCGGTGGCCAGCGGCAACGGGTGATGATCGCCATGGCGCTGGCTAACGAGCCGGAATTGCTGATCGCCGACGAACCGACCACGGCGCTGGACGTGACCGTGCAGCAGAAAATTCTCGAGCTGCTGATCGAGTTGCAGCAACGCCTGGGCATGTCGCTGCTGCTCATCAGTCATGACCTCAATCTGGTGCGGCGCATCGCCCAACGGGTGTGCGTGATGCGCCACGGGGAAATCGTCGAACAAGCCGACTGCGCAACGCTGTTCCGCACCCCGCAGCATCCTTACAGCCGCCTGCTGATCGAGGCGGAACCGTCCGGCGCACCGGTGCCGAGTCGCTACGATCACAATCTGCTGGAAGTGGATGATCTGAAAGTCTGGTTCCCGCTGCCCAAGGCGTTGTTCAGCCGCACCCAGGAATACATCAAGGCCGTGGACGGCGTGAGTTTCCGGCTGCAACGGGGCAAGACCCTGGGGATTGTCGGCGAGTCCGGATCGGGCAAGTCGACGCTGGGCCAGGCGATTCTGCGGCTGGTGGAATCCGAGGGCGATATTCGCTTCGGCAACAAGCATTTGAGCCTGCTCAATCAGCGCTTGATGCGCCCGTTGCGCCGGCAGATTCAGGTGGTGTTCCAGGACCCGTTCGGCAGCCTCAGCCCACGGATGTCGGTGCAGCAGATCATCGCCGAAGGCTTGCTGACCCACGGCATCGGCACGGCTGAGGAACGTGAGGCAGCGGTGATCCGCGTGCTGGAGGAAGTCGGCCTCGATCCGCAGAGCCGACATCGCTATCCCCACGAGTTTTCCGGTGGCCAGCGCCAGCGCATTTCCATCGCCCGGGCGCTGGTGCTGGAACCGGCGCTGATTCTGCTCGACGAACCGACCTCGGCGCTGGACCGCACGGTGCAGAAACAGGTGGTGGAGTTGTTGAGGCAATTGCAGATCCGCCATGGGCTGACGTACCTGTTCATCAGCCATGACCTGGCGGTGGTGCATGCACTGGCGCACGATTTGATGGTGATCAAGGACGGCAAGGTGGTGGAACAGGGAGCCTCGCGCCAGATTTTTGCGGCGCCGCAGCATGTCTATACCCAGGAACTGCTGAAAGCCTCCGGCCTGGCATTGGCAAAAACCGGGGGTGAGCGGGTTCCAGCCATCTGACCTTCAGTGCTTTCAGATTTATTTTCCGGCCACTGCATCCAAACGCCTCCGTCACGGGTAGTCCCTGTAACAGCCCCCTTTCGGCTGTCAGCGGTTTACCCTTTTTCGGAGAAACACTGATGAACATCACCCAACTGATCGGCTTCACCGGTTTGCTCGCCGTCGCCTCGACAAGCTTTGCCCAAAGCAGTTATCCCGATGCGATCAAGGTGCCGGACGGTCACAAGATCGCGATGGAAACCACCGGGGTCGGCGAGATCACCTACGAATGCCGGGACAAGGCCAATGCCGCCGGCCAGACCGAGTGGGTGTTCGTCGGCCCCAAAGCGGTGCTCAACGATCGCAGCGGCAAACAAGTCGGCACCTACTTCGGCCCGCCCGCCACCTGGCAGGCAAAGGACGGCTCGAAAGTCACCGGCACGCAATTGGCCGTCGCGCCGTCGAGCCCGGGCAACCTGCCCTATCAACTGGTCAAGGCCAACCCCGCCGAGGGCAAAGGCGCGATGAGCGGCGTGAGCTACATCCAGCGCGTCGCGCTCAAGGGCGGCGTGGCGCCGGGCAGCGAATGCACGGCGGCGAACAAGGGCAAACAGGAAGTGGTGAAGTACCAAGCCGACTACATTTTCTGGGCCGCGAACTGAGCCTGACTGGACGTTTGCTCGATGCTTGCTAGATTGCAGGACATGCCATTACCCGAAACCGCGTTCGATTACGAAGCCCGCCTCGCCGCCTGTGCCCGCGGCGAGCGCGGGGCCCTGCGCGAATTGTATGTGCAGGAAAGTCCGCGGCTGCTGGGTGTGGCCCGGCGTCTGGTGCGTGACACGGCGCTGGCCGAAGACATCGTTCACGACGCATTCATCAAGATCTGGGCCGGCGCGGCGGGGTTCGATCCGGCGCGCGGTTCGGCCCGAGGCTGGATGTTCAGCGTGACCCGGCATCTGGCGTTGAATGTGTTGCGCAATCACGACCGGGAAACGCCGTTGAACGACAGCAACGAATCTCCGGCGATTGATGACGACTTCGATGCGCTGGCGCAATCGACCCGCATCCATCGCTGCCTGCATCAACTGGAACCGCAACGCCGCCGCTGCATCCTTCACGCCTACGTCGACGGTTACAGCCACGCACAGATCGCCCAACGCCTCGACACGCCGCTGGGCACCGTCAAAGCCTGGATCAAGCGCAGCCTCAATGCGTTGCGGGAGTGCATGGGATGACCACCGAATCGGCGCAGGAACGCGATGAACTAGCCAGCGAATACGTGCTTGGCACCCTCTCGGCCGAAGCGCGCGCCGAGGTGCAACGGCGCTTGCCCAACGAGCCCGAGCTGCAAACGGCGGTGGATGCCTGGGAGCGGCGTCTGCTGGAGCTGACCGACCTCGCCCCGGCGCATCAGCCCTCGCCGCAGCTGTGGCAACGCATCGAACGCAGTGTCGGGCAACTCACCCATAAGGTGGCGCCCGAGATTTCATGGTGGAACCGCCTGTCGCTGTGGCGCGGTTTGAGCGCTGCCGGGCTGGCCGCGACCTTGTTGCTAGGCTCGATCCTGTTGACCCAAACCACGCCGAAACCGAGCTTTCTGGTGGTGCTGGTCGCCCCGCAGGACAAGGCGCCGGGCTGGGTGATCCAGGCCAGCAATCCACGGGAGATTCAGTTGATTCCGCTTGGCGTGGTCGAGGTGCCGGCCGACAAGGCGCTGGAGTTCTGGACCAAGGCCGACGGCTGGCAGGGTCCGGTGTCGCTGGGGCTGGTCAAGCCGGGCCAGGCGCTGTCGATCCCGCTGGACAAGCTGCCGCCGCTGCAACCGAACCAGTTGTTCGAGCTGACGCTGGAAGGCGCCACCGGTTCGCCGATCGGCAAACCCACCGGGCCGATCCAGGCAATTGGCCGCGCGGTGAAGGTGTTGTGACAAACCATCATCGGCGTCGATGTTCACCATCACGTCAATGAAGTTCTCTTAAAAAATCCCGGGCGTAACATCGGCTCCATACCAAACAAACAACACCCCCGGAGCACACCATCATGAAACGCCAAGTCATCCTCAGCATTGCCTTCTCGGTTCTGGCCTTCAACGCATTTGCCGCCAAACCGGCCCACACCATGATCGCCGAAGGCGGTTCGGATCGTCTGATCGAACGCCGCGTTGCCGAAGGTGGTTCGGATCGTCTGATCGAACGCCGTGTTGCCGAAGGTGGTTCGGACCGTCTGATCGAACGCCGCGTTGCCGAAGGTGGTTCGGATCGTCTGATTGAACGTCGCGTTGCTGAAGGTGGCTCGGATCGTCTGATCGAACGCCGCGTTGCCTGAATGCATGGCTTGATCGCAACAACCCAGAAAAAACCCGGCTCCCGTCAGCCGGGTTTTTTTATTCCCTTTTGATCGTCCTCAGCCCTTGGCCATGCAGCGCCGATAACGCTCGTCGACCCGTTTGGCAAACCACGCCGTGGTCAGTTTGCGGGTGATCTTCGGGCTCTGCAGCACGATGCCCGGCAGCACCGCACGGGGCAATGACTTGCCTTCCGCACGCTCCGCCAGCTCGAAGACCCGTTGATACAGTTTGGTCTCCTCGAAAGCCAGGCTATCGCCCTTCTCCAGTTGATCGCGGATCACCGGATTGCGCATGCCCAGGGATTTGCCGAGGGCGCGCACCGCCAGTTCGGTACTGCCCGGCATGATCGCGCCCGGGCGGATCAGGTCGCCATCCAGCGCCAGCGGAATCCCCGACGCCCGGCTGACCGCGTTCTGAAACGCCGCGTTGCGACTGGCGTACCAGCCGGCGTTGAAATCGGCGAAGCGGTACAAAGGTTCGCGGTAACTCACCGGATAACCGAGCAAATGGGCGATGCCGAAATACATCCCGCCGCGACGGCTGAACACCTCGCGGCGAATCGTCCCGTCCACCGGGTACGGATAGTCTTTGGCATGCTTCTCGGCGAATTCGATGCTGACCTGCATCGGCCCGCCGGTGTGCACCGGGTTGAAACCGCTGAACAGCGTACGGCCCATCGGCACCGAACCGATGAAGTCGTCGAAAATCGCGCTCAATTCCTTTTCGCTGCGGGCGGCGCTCAGGCGTTCGCTGTAGGTCTTGCCGTTGGGCGAACGCACCTGCAAGGCGCCGCTGATCAACAGGCTCGGGATATGCACCTTGGCGGCGCGGCGGTCGATTTCATCACGGGCGATCTTGCCCAGTCCGGGCACCGGCGGATCGACCTGAAAGGTGGATTCCTGCTCGGCGACGGCCAGCACCGAACACAGATTCTGTGTGGTCGGGCTGATGCCCTGGGCGGCGAACGCCGCGTAGATGTCAGTGGCCCAGCCCTGACGGTCGACGGTTTTTGCCGGCAGCAGGCGCACGATCTGCGCCTTGACCTCGGCGGGCGGGCGCGGCGCCGGTTCTTCGCTGCGTTGACCGGCGCAACCGGCCAGTACCAGCAGCGCGGCGAGGCTGACGATTAATCGAGGGGTGTGCATAACGCTTCATCCAGTCCGTTGAGCCGGGTTAACCCTACGCTCAATCGCAGGGTGCAGGATAGGACTGCGGGCCGGCGGCGCTGTTCCATCGCCCCGTTTGGCAGGCCGACTGGCCGCCCTCGCCGTCTGATCCATACTTGCTGCTGCACACTCAGTGGCAAGTCTTGGATCAGGACACGCGAGGAGGACAGACCATGAACCGCAGTGATGTTCTGATCATCGGCGCAGGCCCCACCGGACTGGTGCTGGCCCTGTGGCTGAGCAAACTGGGCGTGCGCGTGCGCATCATCGACAAGGCTTCCGCTCCGGGCACCACGTCGCGGGCGCTGGCGGTGCAGGCGCGCACCCTTGAGCTGTACCGGCAACTGGATCTGGCCGATGCGGTGGTACGCAATGGCCACCGGGTGGCGGCGGCGAATTTCTGGGTCAAGGGCAAACCCGTGGCGCAGCTGCCGCTGAACCGGATCGGTGAAGGCCTGACGCCCTATGCCTTTCTGGAGATGTACCCGCAGGACGAACACGAGCGGCTGCTGATCGACCGCCTCGAAGACTACGACGTGACCGTCGAGCGCAACACGACGCTGGAGAGTTTCACCGAAAACGGCGACGGCCTTACCGCGCATTTGCGCCTGCCGGATGGCGAGCAGGAAATCTGCCAGGCCTGCTATCTGGCCGGGTGTGACGGCGCCCGTTCGGTCGTGCGCAAAACCCTCGACACCGGTTTTCCCGGCGGTACCTATCAGCAGATTTTCTATGTCGCGGATGTGCGGGCCAGCGGTCCGGCGCTCAATGGCGAGTTGCATCTGGATCTGGATGAAGCGGATTTTCTGGCGGTGTTCCCGCTGGCCGGCGAAGGCCGTGCGCGGTTGATCGGCACGGTGCGTGACGAACGTGCGGATCGCGCCGAAACCCTCGAGTTTTCCGATGTCAGCAATCGCGCCATCGAACATCTGAACGTGCACATCGAGGACGTCAACTGGTTCTCCACCTACCGCGTGCATCACCGGGTGGCGGATCACTTTCGCCAGGGCCGGGCGTTTCTGCTCGGCGATGCGGCGCACGTACACAGCCCGGCCGGCGGTCAGGGCATGAACACCGGCATCGGCGATGCGATCAATCTGGCGTGGAAACTCGCGGCAGTGCTCGGCGGCGCGGCCACGCCCAAACTGCTCGACAGCTACGAAACCGAACGCATCGCCTTCGCCCGGCGACTGGTGTCGACCACCGACAAGGTCTTCAGCTTCGTCACCGCCGAAGGCCGCATGGCCGATCTGTTGCGCACGCGACTGGCACCGTTCCTGATTCCGAAAATGGCCGCGTTCGAGACCAGCCGCGAATTCCTGTTTCGCACGGTGTCGCAAATCACCGTCAACTATCGGGGCATGACGTTGAGCGAAGGCGTGGCCGGGCACGTCCACGGCGGCGACCGCTTGCCGTGGGCCCATGATGGCGAGGGGGACAATTACGAGCCGTTGCGCCACCCGTGCTGGCAGGTGCATGTGTACGGCGACACCAGCGACGAGATGATCGCCTGGTGCAATGAACATCACTTGCCGCTGCACGTGTTCGACTGGCGCCCGGCATTTGAAACGGCGGGCTTGGGGCGCAACGGCTTTTACCTGCTGCGCCCGGATACCTACGTGGCGATTGCCGACAACAGCGCGGATCCGAAGGTGATCGAACGGTATTTCCGTGATCACGGGATCCGGCCGTTTTTCAGTTGTCCCTGAAGGATCAGATCCCGGCCAGGGCCAGGTCCATCGCAAAGTAGGTGAAGATCAGATCCGCGCCCGCGCGCTTGATCGCACCGAGGCTTTCGCGCACCACGCGATCTTCGTCGATGGCCCCGGCCTGGGCGCCGAACTTGATCATCGCGTACTCGCCGCTGACCTGATACGCCGCCAGCGGCAGGTTCGAGGCTTCGCGGATGTCGCGGATGATGTCCAGGTACGCGCCGGCCGGTTTGACCATCAGCGCGTCGGCGCCTTCCTGCTCGTCAAGCAACGATTCGCGCAGGGCTTCGCGGCGGTTCATCGGGTTCATCTGATAGCTTTTGCGATCGCCCTTCAGCGCGCTGCCGCCGGCCTCGCGGAACGGGCCGTAGAGCGCCGAGGCGAATTTGGTCGAGTAGGCCATGATCGGAATCTGCGTGAAGCCGGCGTCGTCCAGTGCCCGGCGAATCGCCCGCACCTGGCCATCCATCGCCGCCGACGGCGCGATCACGTCGGCACCGGCACGGGCTGCCGCTACCGCTTGCTTGCCGAGGTTGATCAGGGTCTGGTCGTTGTCGACTTCATGGTTGTGCATCACGCCGCAATGGCCGTGATCGGTGTACTCGCAGAAGCAGGTGTCGGACATCACGATCATGTCCGGCACGGCGTCCTTGGCGATCCGCGACATGCGCGACACCAGACCGTTCTCACGCCAGGTGTCGCTGCCGTTGGCGTCCAGGTGATGAGACACGCCAAACGTCATCACCGACTTGATCCCGGCCCGGGCGTAACGCTCGATTTCGCCGGCCAGTTTGCGCTCGGGAATACGCATCACGCCGGGCATGCTCTTGATCGGCACGAAGTCGTCGATCTCTTCTTCGACGAAGATCGGCAGCACCAGATCGTTGAGGGAAAACTCGGTTTCCTGGAACAGGCTGCGCAGGCTCGCATTGCGGCGCAGACGGCGTGGACGTGCTTCGGGGAACTGACTGGACATGGGGCCTTTCCTGAAAACAGCGGATGAGACGAAAGTCGTAGGGGGCGAAGCTTATGCCTTGCGAGGGACGGGGTACAAACCTGGATCAATCAACAGTGCATTACCGGGCACGCAACAATCTGCGCACCCGGCTGCAACAGGGTCAGGAAGGAATGGTCAGCCCGCGCACAACGGCCGGCCGCGCCAGGAAGCGCTCCAGTACCCGGGTGACGTTCGGGAAGTTGTTGATGCCGACCAGATCGCCGGCTTCGTAGAAGCCGATCAGGTTGCGCACCCACGGAAACGTGGCGATGTCGGCGATGGTGTAGCGCTCGCCCATGATCCAGTCGCGCCCTTCCAGGCGGGTGTTCAGGACGCTGAGCAGGCGGCGGCTTTCTTCGACGTAGCGGTCACGGGGACGCTTGTCTTCGTAGTCCTTGCCAGCGAATTTGTTGAAGAAACCGAGCTGGCCGAACATCGGGCCGATGCCGCCCATCTGGAACATCAGCCACTGGATGGTTTCGTAGCGCAACGCGCCTTCCTGGGCCAGCAACTGGCCGCTCTTGTCGGCGAGGTAGATCAGGATCGCGCCGGACTCGAACAACGGCAGCGGTTTGTCCTCGGGGCCGTGGGGGTCGATGATCGCCGGGATCTTGTTGTTCGGGTTCAGCGACAGAAATTCCGGAGACATCTGGTCGTTGGTGTCGAAGCCCACGCGGTGCGGCTCGTACGGCAGGCCGATCTCTTCGAGCATGATCGAGACCTTGACGCCGTTGGGGGTCGGCAGGGAATAGAGCTGAATCCAGTCAGGGTACTGCGCCGGCCATTTCTGGGTGATCGGGAACGCGGACAGATCAGTCATGTGTAGCATCCAGTCACAAAATGAAAGGCCTGAGCATAATCCACGATCAGCGCTCTGGCTCGGGTTCTTTACGCCTCCCTTGGCAGGCTTACTTAAATCCGCAACATCCTGTGGTTAACCTTCCCTCCAACCGCACAGGCTGAACGGTAAAGTGCGGCGCACTCAAGCGGATCGAACCAAACGGGCCTCAGGGGGCTCCAAGCAAGCCAGTGATGACAGGGAAAACACCCGGCGCCCACGCACCGGTGCAGAGGTTTGTCAGCCTTAACCGAACAGACTGAAGACGCCTTATCCCATGACGAACTTGATGAAAGTCGCCAACCGCTTCAAACATCGCGCGTATGTGGCCCTGCCCACCCTGCTGGCAGTCAGCGCGCTGTTCCTGTCGCTGGAATCCAGCGAAAGCCGTGCGCAACCGGTGGACGGCACCCAGACCCTGGTGTTCCTGCGCCATGCCGAGAAACCCGCCGGTGGTCTCGGCCAGCTCAACTGCCAGGGCCTGAACCGGGCGATCGACCTGTCGACCCTGCTACCGGAAAAATTCGGCAAGGCCGACTATGTGTTCGCCGCCAACCCGACGCGCAATGTCGAGGAAGGCGAGCTGGACAACTCCTACAGCTACATCCGCCCGCTGATGACCATCAGCCCGGCGGCGATCAAGCTCGGCCTGCCGGTGAACATCGAGTTCTCGGCCAACGACACCAGCGACCTGGCCCGGGAACTGACCGACGACAAGTACCACAACTCGACCATTTACACCGCGTGGTCCCACGGCTACCTGCCGGAGCTGATCAACAAGGTCGCGGGCAAGGCCGTCGGCGAGAAGCAGAAGATCACCGAAGATTGGGAATCCAGCGATTACGACTCGCTGTACGTGCTGACCCTGACCTGGCACAACGGCAAGGCCAGCCTTCAGAGCCACAGCTACAAACAGGGGCTGGATAACGGCCAGGAAAGCTGTCCGACCTGAGTTTGCCCGGGGCCCGCTCGGGCCCCGTCAGGCCTTGGGTTTATCGCGTTGACGCAAGTACTCGATAACGGCCTGCCGCTCCCCGGCAAACTCGATCCGCCCGCCCTTCTTCTCGCGCTGGAACACATACATCGGGTCGTAATACTCGCGCAGCAAGCCCTCGATCCACGCGCGATGCAAATCCACCGCCCCGCTGCGGCCCTGCTCCGCCAGCGCCTCCTCCATCAACTCCCGCATCCGTCGATGCCGTTCGCCGCCCAGGCGTTTGTGCACGTTGTCGAGGCTGTCCAGCAAGCGCTCGGAAAACCGCCCGAAACCCTCGTCCCCATGCACTGCCTGAAATTCGGCGGACAAATCCACCACGTAATCGCGCAGGATCCGCTCGACGCGCTGCTCGAAACGATCTTCCAGCCAGACCATCGGGTATTGCTGCATGCCCTGATACAGCGACAGCGGCAGCGCGCAGCTCCCCACCACCCGACTCTCATCCTCCAGCACAAACTGATCGATGCCGGCGGCACGTTTTTTCAGGAAGTCGATGGCCAGCCGGTTCTCGAAATCGATGTTCGACGGCTGACCGGTGGCGCGTTTGCCGAAACTGGAGCCCCGGTGATTGGCATGGCCTTCCAGATCCACGCTGTTGCGCAGTTGCACCAGCACTTCGGTCTTGCCGGTGCCGGTCATGCCACCCAGCAGCACGAAATCACAGTCGGCCTGGGCCGATTCGAGCGTGTCGATCAGAAAACCCCGCAGCGCCTTGTAGCCACCGCCGATACGCGGGTAGTCGATGCCGGCTTCGGTCTTGAGCCACTGCTGGACAATCTGCGAACGCAAGCCGCCACGAAAGCAATACAGATAACCCTCGGGATGCGTCCTGGCAAACGCCGCCCAGGCCTGGAGGCGCTCGGCCTTCACCGCGCCGGACACCAGTTGATGGCCCAGTTCGATGGCGGCCTGCTGACCGTGATGCTTGTAGCAAGTGCCGACCCGCTGCCGCTCGATGTCGTTCATCAGCGGCAGATTGACCGCCCCGGGAAACGCGCCCTTGTGAAATTCGACCGGCGCACGGGCGTCCATCAGCGGCCGATCGTTGAGGAAGATGTCGCGGTAGTCGGTGACGTCGATGGACATCAATTCACCTCGACCGCGTGGCTCTGTCGCCCGATCAACTCACCGATCGGCTCAAGCGCGAGGCCGAGTTCGGCAGCGACGGCGAGGAATTCGGCATTGCCTTCGGGGGTCACGGCCACCAGCAATCCGCCGCTGGTCTGCGGGTCGCACAGCACTCGCTTGTGCAATTCCTGCACCCGCCCGACGCGGCTCGAATAGCTGTCGAAATTGCGCAAGGTGCCACCGGGCACGCAGCCCTGTTCGAGGTAATACTCGATGCTCGAAAGACGCGGCACCCGGTCATAGAAAACCCGCGCCGTCAGGTGACTGCCGTCGGCCATTTCCACCAGATGCCCGAGCAGCCCGAACCCGGTGACGTCGGTCATGGCGGTGACCCCGGCCAGCTTGCCGAAACGGCTGCCGGGCTTGTTCAGCGTACACATCCAGTCCCGGGCCACGCCGATGTCGTCGGGGCGCAGCTTGCCCTTCTTTTCGGCGGTGGTGAGGATGCCGATGCCCAACGGTTTGGTCAGGTACAGCAGGCAACCGGCGGTGGCGGTGTCGTTGCGTTTCATGAAGCGCTTCTCCACCAGCCCCGTGACGGCCAGACCGAAGATCGGCTCCGGCGCATCGATCGAATGCCCGCCGGCCAGTGGAATCCCCGCCGCATCGCACACCGCGCGCCCGCCACGAATCACGTCTCGCGCCACTTCCGGCGCCAGCACGTTGACCGGCCAGCCGAGGATCGCAATCGCCATCAACGGATCGCCGCCCATGGCGTAGATGTCACTGATGGCGTTGGTGGCGGCGATGCGGCCGAAGTCGAACGGGTCGTCGACGATCGGCATGAAGAAATCCGTGGTCGACACCACCCCGCGCTCGGCATCGATCTCATACACCGCCGCATCATCGCGCGACGCGTTGCCGACCCACAGTTTCGGATCAAGGTTCTGCGCCCCGCTGCCGGCCAGAATCACCTCCAGCACCTTGGGCGAAATCTTGCAGCCACAGCCGGCGCCGTGGCTGTATTGGGTCAGACGGATGGGCTCGGTCATGGGGCAGTCTCCGGGAGGCAGTGGGGGGGATTTTAGCAGAGGGGTCGGCGGGCAAAAAAAAGCCGCCCTTGCGGGCGGCTGAAGTGCTTCGCTCCTGAATCAGAACCCGAGGCTGAAGCTGATGGTCATCGCATGGTCGTTGCTCTCGTTCGACAGCTGCCCCGAATAGCCGATACCGAGCTTGCCGGTCGGGCTGATCTGGAAGTCCACGCCTGCTTCGACCACCGCGCTGTCCTTGGCAATCGGTACGCCCTGGGTGTTGAACGAGGCGCCGCCGTCGATGAAGGTCAGGTCAGCGTCAGGTTTGGTGTCGCCGAAGGCATGCCGCCAGCCGAGGGCCGCGCGCGGGGTAAACTGCCCACCGTTGGCCAGGGTGATGACCTTGCCGGCGCGCACGCCCAGGGTCGAGAAGGTGATGTCCTGATCGGACTCGGCGCGCAGGCGCCCTACTCCTCCTTTCTCCTTGGCCTTGTCGCTGTCGTAGTTGACGTACGCCAGGCCGGCGAACGGTTCCAGGGCAATCCCGGCCGCTTCGATGGCATAACCGACTTCACCGAACACTTGGACGCTGCGGGCGTCGTAATTGGCCTTCAACCGATCATTGTAGGCGCCGACGCTGACGTCGCGCTTGGTTTCGATATCGTGCCAGCTGTACGCCGCGCCAAGGCGCACCGCCAGGGCATCGAATTGCGAGTTGAGGTACGCCGCCAGGTGGTAGCTCTCGACCGTGGCATTCGAGCGACGATCATGAGCATCCAGATCGCTGCGGGTGTAACCGGCGGCCATGCCGACGCGCCATTGGTCGTCGATCTGTTTGTCGGTGCCGAGCATGAAGCCGCTCAGGTTGCGATCCAGCTTCGCACTGTTGCTGTCGCCATCCGACTCGCCCCAGGCGCCGAGTGCGCGGGCCCAGCCGACCATTTCGCCGTGGCAGCCGTTGCTGCTCAGCTGGTTGTCGCTCGGGGCCAGGGCGCGGCGTGGATCGTCCGGCGCGCTGCACGACGGCTGGCGCATACGGTCGTTGACCGCATCCCGCACGTAGCGCGAATCCTCGAGAACTGCGCTGGCGGTACTGGCATGGATTTCCCCCGACAGGCTGTCGAAGGCGTTACGTGCCCCGGCCACGCTGAGGTTGACGATTTCGTTCTGCAACGCACTACCCGCCGCGCCGTTGCGCATCAACGCCGAAGCGGTGTTGCGCTGGTTGCCGGTGGCGGCGACGTCGACGAACGAGTTGCCGTTGCGGCTGACCACCAGGTTCACCGCGTTCGGGTCATACACCAGCGCAGTATTGAGGAACGCGTATTGCGGCAGGTCGGCGGCGCTGAAGGTTCCGGTCACTCCGCCACCGGCGGTGATCAGCGAGTACACGGTATTGCCGGTGAACGGTGCCAGGCTGTTGACCTGCAGACCACCGCTCAGAGTCGCGGTACCACCGACGGCCAGCGGAGTGGCGGTCGGCGAGCTGACAGTCAGGGCCAGCACACCGTCGGCGGCGTTGGTCAGGTTGCCGGCGACACTCAAGGTGCCGTCCTCGCCACCGGAAGCCACCACGCCATGGTTGACCACCGAACCGACGCTGCCATTACCGCTCAGGCCCGCGCCATTGGCCACGGTGACCTGCCCGGCGAGGGACGCCCGCGCCGCGCGGCTGCCGACTTGCAGTACGCCCTGATCCACCGCCACGGTGCCGCTGAAGGGTTGATCACCGGTCAGCAGCAAGCGCGCGGCACCGCGTTTGGCCAAGGCGCCGATACCGCTGAGGCGACCGTTGAACTGGCCGTTGGCGTTCTGCTGGAACACCAGCGAGGCGTTGTTGTGGATGTTGCCTTGCAGGCTGGTGGTATTGCCGATCAGCGTACCGCCGCTGACCGTGGTCCCGCCGCTGTAGGTGTTGGCGCCGCTGAGGACCAGAGTGCCGGAATCCAGTTTCTCGATACCGCCACTACCCACCAGCGGTGCGGAGATTTCCGCACTGCCACCGGCATTCACCCGCACCGGCGCGAGGCTGCCGCCCGGGCCGTTGACCGGTGTCAGCGTACCGCCAGCACCTGGAACCAGGCTGTAACCGCTGGAGAGGAACTGCAACCCGGTAAAGTTCTGATTGCCTTGCACCGTGACTGTGCCGCTCTGCCCGCCGAACACGGCGAACTGACCGTTCGACGCCAACGCCTGAGTACCGCTCGGATCGGTCCAGTTGGTGCCCGGCCCCCACACGCCGCTGCCGCCACCGATGCTGCCGTCCGGGTTGGTGGTGCCGCCGTTCCAGAACTGCACTTCACCCGGGGTGTTCTGCACCAGCAGGTTGACCTGATTGGCCAGCGCGGTCTGCAGGGTCAGGTTGGCCGCCGACACCGGCAGGCTGCCGTAGACCAGACCGTTGTCGGTCAGGCTGCCGCCGTAGCTGAACAGTTGATAGACCCCGGTGCCGAAGCCGCCGGCATTGCTGATGTTCAGCGTGCCGTCGAGGGTCAGGTTGCCGGCGACGTTGACCACGGTTGTGGAACTGGCGGCCGAGCCGAGGGTGAAGTCCAGGTTAGTGCCCGACGACAACGCCAGCGAACCGACCGACAACGGCGTTGCAGCGCCGCCGCCCGTCAGCGTCGCACCGCTGGCCAGTTGCACGGCGCCTGCGAACACGCCGCTGCCGCCGACCTTCGCCCCGCTGGCCACGTTGACGTTGGCACTGTTGAGCACACCGTTGACGTTCAGCGCACCGGCCTGCACCGCAGTGTTGCCGGTGAAGGTGTTGTTGCCGGTCAGCAGCAAGGCGCCGGTGCCGGTTTTGTTCAGAGTGCCGGCGCCCGTCAGATTGCCGGTGTAGCTGCCGTCGCTGTTCTGCTCGAAGGTCAGCGTCGCGTTGTTGGCGATGGCGCCTTGCAGGCTGCTGGTGTCGCCACGGGTGCTGCCGCCGTTCAGCGTCGTACCGCCGCTGTAGGTATTGGCACCGCTAAGGACGAGGTCGCCACTGCCGTTTTTCACCAGACTGCCGCTGCCGGTGATTGCACCGAGCAGCGTGGTGTTCTGGTTGCCGGCCAGGGTCAATTCCGCACCGAGGTTGATGGCATTGGCCAGTTGCAGCGCAGAGGTACTGTCGAGGGTGCCGTTGCCCAGCACGCTGAGGACGCCGCTGCTGATCGCGCTGTTGTTGCCCAGGATCAGCGAGCCACCCGAGAGCTGGGTACCGCCGCTGTAAGTGTTGCTGCCGTTGAGAGTCAGGCTTGAGGCGCCGGTCTTGATCAGACTGCCGCTGCCGCTGACGACACCGTCGAGGGTCAATGCGTTGGAGCCGGCGACGGTGAGTCCGCCGTTGAGCACCACGGCGTTGGCCAGACTGACCGCTGCGTTGCTGTCCAGCGCCGTGCCGTTGGCGGCGGTCAACACGCCGGTGCCGAGGGCTGAGTTGTTGCCGACCACGATTTTGCCGCCATTGAGCGCGGTGCCGCCGGTGTAGCCGTTGGCGGCGTTGAGCACCAGGGTGCCGGTGTCGTATTTGCCCAGTGTGCCGGCGCCGTTGAGCGCCACGCCCACGGTGGCGGTGACGTTCGGATCGACCCGCACGGTGGCATTGCCCAGCGACCCGTTGACCAGATTCAGCGAACCGGCCGTGCCGTTCTGCAGGCTGTAGCCATCGGTGACGAACTGCATGCCGGTGATGGTTTGCGCGCCGTTGACGGTCACGGTGCCCGCCGTGCCCTGGAACACCGCGAAGCTGTTGGTCCAGGCCTGATTGGTGGTGCCGTTGACGTCGGTCCAGTTGGTGGTGCCGGTGCCCCAGGTGCCGCTGCCGCCATCCACCGAACCGTTGGCGACCAGTTGGTTGCCGTCCCAGAACTGCACGGTGACGCCCGGTGCGGTGACCAGCAGGTTGATCTGGTTGGCCAGTGCGGTTTGCAGGGTCAGGTCGCCCGGAGTGACGCTGCCCGGCACGGTGCCGATCAGCATGCCGTTGTCGGTCAGGCCACCGGTGTAGTTGATCAACCGGTACACGCCGCTGCCGAAACCGCCGATGTCGCTGACGTTGAGGGTGCCGTCCAGGGTCAGGTTGCCGCCGACGTTGACCAGCGCGTTGCCGCCACCGGAGACCGGTGTGCCGAGGCCGACATCGAAGTTGGAATTGGCGTTGAACACCAGCGAATTCACCGACAGCGTGCTGCCGGTGGCGCCGGCCAGATGACCGCCATCCGCCACGGTCACGGCCCCGCCGAGCGAACCGCCGCCGGTCAGGGTGCCGCCGCTGTTGACCAGCACGCTGGCGCTGTCCAGCGAGCCGCTGACGTTCAAGGTGCCGGCGTTGACCGTGGTGTTGCCGGTCAGGCTGTTGAGGCCGGTCAGGGTCAGCGTGCCGGTGCCGAGTTTGCTCAACTCGCCGGTACCGGTGAGCACGCCATCGAAAATGCTGCTGGCGTTGTTGCCGCCGATGCTCAGCGTGTTGCCGCCGCCGATCAGTGCGGTGCCGCTGCCGGTCAGGCTGGCGAGGCTGCCGGAGCCGCCGAGATTGAGGGTCGCCGCAGCGCCGAGATTGACTCCGGCGTTGCTGCCCAGTGCCGAGTTGCCCAGGGTGGTCAGGCTGCCGGACTGCACGTCGAAGGTGCCGCTGAAGGTGTTGTTGCCGGACAGCGTCAGGTCGGCCAGACCGTTCTTGGTCAGGGTACCCGCCCCGGCGATCACGCCGCCAAGCGTCAGGTTGTTGTTGCCGGCCACGCTCAGGTTGGCATTGACGTTGACGTTGTTGGCCAGCACCAGCGGCGCCGTGGTGTCGAGGGTCGACGCGCCCGCCACGGTCACCGCGCCGGAACCCAGGCTCGCCGCGGTGCCGAGGGTCACGGTGCCTGCGTTCAGCGTGGTGCCGCCGCTGTAGGTGTTGATGCCGTTGAGGGTCAGGTTGGAGGCGCCGTCCTTGATCAGGCCGCCGGTGCCGCTGACCACGCCGCCGAGCGCTACGTTGCTGGTGCCGGTGTTGGTCAGGTTAGCGTTGAGCACCACGTTGTTGCCCAGCGACACCGAGGTGTTGCTGTCCAGCGCCGAGGCGCCCGCCACGGTCAGGTTGCCCAGACCGAGAGCGCCGTTGCTGCCGGCGGTCAGGGTGCCGGCGTTGAGGGTGACGCCGCCGAGGAAGTTGTTGGCCCCGCTCAGGACCAGGTTGGCCGCGCCG